>JANYKV010000045.1 GCA_025358055.1 Gemmatimonadota bacterium | reverse complement strand
GGGCAACCTGTCCCGGATCGGTGTGCGCCCGTCCTTGAACGGAAGGAACATGAGGGTGCCACCGGAATCGAATTCGCATCCCAACCGCGGCGACCATGATCAGAGCTAACGCCTCGAGATACACCTTTTCCCCGTCCAGGTAGTCGATCGGGGCGTTCTTCAGCGTCGGGTCGGTCAAGAGGGAATGCACGACGAAGATGATTGCAGCGGCGTACGTAGTGTAGTGGAGTAGCTTCCATCGGTGGCGCCCAATCGCAGCGCGAAAATATGAGGTCACCACAATGAACAGGAGCAGGTAGAGCGCAAGCGCGCCGAGCGCATTGATCACCGGCTGCTTCTCGTACCCCAAGGGGTACACGAGGTCGATGACCCGAAAATGCTCGTCCTTGGAGAAGAGCAGAATCACGGCATGCGCGAGGGCGACCGTCAGAGCCAGATAGCCGGTCCAGTTGTGAAGTTGGAAGGTCTTGACCCGCCGGTGGGGCCAGGACCGCACCGGGTTGTACTTGACCGACATCAACAGACCGAGCAAGACGTTCAGGGTGAGGAGCGTCGCGGCACTCAGGCCGAGGTAGCTCGACAAATCGATGACGGTGGGAATTTCCACGAGGCGTTCGTCAGGTGGTCGGTGCTAGATACCCCGCGCGGTTCGCCGCGGGCGGTGATTCCATGCACCGGGCCTCGAAATCCACGGATGGTCCTTTCAGATCTTCACTTGGAACTGCCCGATCAGCTGCGAGTGCCATGGTTGTGTGGAATTGATTCGGCGTGAAAGGTAGTCGAGCGTAAACTTGGCCGTAGGAGGGCGCACGAAGACGTTGAGGCCCACAGTCCATCCCTTATTGATGGCGTCGGGGCCGATGACCGGCCGGTTGAGCTCCTCCAGTTTCCCGACCAACTGCACACTCGGGAAAAGGAAGTACGCCGCCAACGCATACCATCCGTGGTCTTCGGGCGCCTGACCCTGGTTGCGATGCTGCCGAAGGTACTCCCCGCGGAGTGTGAGTCGTCGGGTTTCGTACCCCATGTCGACTCCGTACCGAGTGCTGTCGCCGAGATACGAAGCCACGTCAACCCCAATCGCTAGTTGATCGACCGGTCGGACGACCACGCGGCCCACTCCCAGGAGCGTCGAATCGCGGTTGGCTGTGACGTTCACCCCTTCGCCATTGAAGATGCCGAGCGACACGGTCACGCGGTGGCCTAGGAAGAGTTCGCCCATGACTCCGATGTCGCGTTTGGGCGCCAGGCTGTCGACCACGGTGGACCGCTCCGCCGTTTCGATGTTGGTGATGGTGGTGACGTACTCGCGCGCGAACGGTGTTTTGAACTGCCCGCCTTGAACGGCCCAATTGGGCGTGGCATATCGCACAAAGGCATCGAGCATTGCCACGGATGCTTTGCCGAGGCCCTGGGTTGCGGCTCGCAGGTCGGCGCCAACGCGGAAGGTGAGTCCGTCCGTGATCCTCCCGGCGAGAGCAAAGCGTGCGCGATTGATAGTCGCGGACAGTCCGGTGCCCCGCTGGTATGTCTCGCGCACCTGGAGGTAGCCGGTGATGGCCAGCTTCGGTGCTGTGGAGTCGGCGGCCTGTCCGCGGAGCGGCATGGCTAGCAGCGAGGTGAGTAGCGTTCCCCTCACGAACTGCTGGACTGGTACGGGGAGCATCGCTACTGGTCGAGTGTTTCGAGGGCTGCCCGCACTGCTCCGTCGCGCCCCGTCTCGGATTGGGCGTGGACCAGTCGAGGCAAAGCCAGTAGAGCGAGCGATCCCGCGGGCGAAACATTCACACTGGGCCGGGCGGAGCGGACCTTGGACGGCATAGCTGTTCCAGGTTGACGGAGCTGGATGTTAACGCACGCGTCCCGCCGGCGCCTTGGGGACGCCAACTTGGCGCTCGATCGGGGTGGCAAGATCCTCCGGCCGAGCCGGGCGGAACATGAGGTCCACCGCCAGGTAGAGGGTTTTGGAGTGGGGAAAGAAAAGAAATGGACAGACTACCATCAGCGCAATGGACAGGTACAGCAGCAATTGCCAGGGCGGGGTGGGCCAGGTGAGGAACAGGCCCCCCACGAACGCCACGACGAACACGGTCTCGGTGAGGAAGATGTTGATGGTATAGGACCCGAGCCAGTAGCCCGGTTCATCTCGGTTGAGATGGAATCCGCACACCGGGCAACTGGGACAGATCCGGAACCAGGTGAGAAAAATGGGATGCCCACCACACGCTGGGCACCGAAGGCGGAGGGCTCGAATCCATAGCCGGCCGATTCCCCCCGAACGATGATGAGACTTGGGGCGGGTGTTTGCCAAATCTGCGTCCTCGCCTCGTCGGTCCGTGAAGGACCGACCCGCTCAGGCCCCCAGTGGGGCCGCCCGGAACGCAGCTTGGAGCGACGGGTGATTGTGCCACAAATAGTACCCCATCACCGCCGCGGCGCACGTATTCGCCACCAGTATTGACCACCAGGAGAACAGGCCGGCCGACTCGGCAAAAAAGATATATGTCACCCCAAGGAAGAAAACCTCAAAGACTACAAAGGTCATCATCAGGGCGAATCGAAAGATGGCCTGATCAACCGCGAGATGGACGAGTTTGGTGACCAGCAGGCCGAACAATACGAACACCCCCGCGTGCAGGAACGTATATGCCACCACCGCATCCACCATGACGGCGCCGGTTGCGGGCCCTCGGGACCGAAAGAGTACCTGTTGGCCGAGAACACTGGGGGTGAACAATGGGTGCCCGTTGACGGTGTCGAGGATCAAGAACCAAATCGCCACCGCAGCTGCGCCCAATAACCCCGCCTTCGCCCCCTCCTTCACAATCCGATCCTCATGCCTTTCCATTGCGGCCTCCTGGACCATGGACGGTCTTCAATCCCGGACCCTTCGTCCCCACAACCAGTCTGGAGACGGCCACCCCAATTGGGCGGACACATTGCGGATCCTCATTGTTCGACGCTAAGCCCCTGCCCCTTTATGAGCCTGCTGGGCTCTTCCTTGGAGGATGAGGCGCGCGGCATCCGACGCCGGGCCGGTTTTTCCGGCGATGTTCTTGAGGGTGTCGTCGTCGTGTTTGCCAAGCTCTGCGATGAGCATCATCTGAATTGTATGGCGAGACTGTGCCTCACGCTCACTCAACCCTTCACGGATACCCTTGAGACCAAACCAGGCGGCCAGGGTCATCGATGCCACGAACCCGATCGCGCCAAGAAGGCCCACGGCGGATGGCGCACCGGTGCGGCTTCCCCGGACCGCCTCAAAAAGTCCGATGAGACCGGCGCCGACCAGAAGCCACATGATGAGCCGGTATTGGCGCATCGTTTCAGAGAGGGGAGATATGCGGGGCATGGCAGTATCTCAGATGGGCAGGTCGTCGCGGACCAGTACCAGAATCGCGGCCTGCGGCACGACCAGGTACTTCTTCTCTTCGAATGTGATTTCCACGGCGGCCTTCCGAAAGAAAATAGCATGGTCGCCCACCCGGGCTTGCATGGGCCGGAAGCGGAGAGACTGTCCGTCCAGCCTCCACGGTTCGTCGTCCAGACTGGCTGGCTCTGGAATCGGGTCTCCGGGACCGGTGGCGATGATGAGGCCGCTCTGGACCGATTGGGTGTCGATAGCGGAGGCGGGGAGATACAACCCTACCCGAGTGCGGTCTTCGCCCTCCTCCGGGGTGATGAGCACCCGGTCGCCTACCACATGAAGTCGCTGGGGCGGAAAGCCGTGCTCGGTCATGAGGTCTGGTGGACCGTGACGAGTTCTGTCACCCGAAGTCGCCGAGTAGCCTGCGGAAGCCGAAGACTTACTTCGTCTCCCACATGCCGGTCCTTGAGCGCTCGGCCGAGCGGAGAGGCCAGCGTAATGTGTCCCGCGTCGAGATCCATCAGCTCCGCCAGAACCAGCACGTAGGTGTCCACATCTTTGGAATCGAGATCGAGTACCGTAACCTTCGAGCCGAGCCCGACCCGATCCGTCGGCGCTTCGGTGTTGGCCAATTGTGTGACTTGATTGAGACGCTGATGGAGTTGTCCCAAGCGCGCCTGCACCAACTGCTGCCGCTCCAACGCCGCCTTATATTCGGAGTTCTCCCGAAGGTCGCCCATTTCGACGGCCGTCGCGATGGCCCTCGGTAGGGTCACTGTCAGTTCATGGCTCAGCGCCTCGATCTCTTTGCCGAGCTTTTCGCGCATCTCGCGGATCATAGGTGGTCGAGTTTCATTGGGACAATAAAGACTCCGCCCGGCAAGAGACGGGCTCGCCGGACGGAGATAGAGTATCTGAACAAGATAGCGGTTTCAGCCTGATTGCGGAATATGCTGTTTCTTAAGCTATTGTATCATATACATTTACAGTATTTGACAATCCGACCGCACAGGTCGGGATGGAGGCAGGGGTTCATGAAAATGCTGAAACTTGCATTGGTCTGGGCTGGTACCTTGGGGCAATTGCTGCCCGGTCGGCTGGCTGCGCAAGATGGGTCGCCTGCCGCAGCGGTACCCGTGGAGCGTCTCCGAGCTCGTCGGGAGGCGCTGCTCAAGAAAATGAGAATCGGGGTGGCCGTTCTCCGATCGGCCTCGGAACGGTCGGGCGATCCTCCCGATCCCGACTACCCCCAAGACAGCGACTTCAGACAGGACAATGATTTCTTCTACCTAACCGGGCTAGAGACTCCGGACTCCTGGCTGGTGTTGGTCGCTAAGGAGTCCGGACCGGGGCAGGTCATTCTTTATCTCCCACCACGGGACCCAGTGCAGGAGCGATGGACCGGGGCACAACTCGGCCCCGGTGTATTGGCCGCTCAAGAGACGGGCATTCCGGAAGCGGACATACGTTCCACTGAAAAAGCCGAAGCCGAAATTCGCGACCGGGTCACGGGCCAGCAATCTCTGGCCGCGGTTCCCGGCGGGGCCTTCTATTTCAAGCACTCGAAGAAGAACTCGGAATCCGAGTTCATCCGCTCGATCATCCTGGCGCCGTTCGTCCAGGCGGCCGACCTGCAAGTAATCCTCTGGTCGCTCCGACAGGTGAAGGACGAAAACGAAATCTGGCGATTGCGCCGAGCAGCCGAGATTTCGGCGCAGGGTCATCTGGCGGCGATGCGGGCGACGAAGCCCGGAGTTTGGGAATATGAGGTCGAAGCTGCCGCCGAAGGGACCTTCAGGCGTCTGGGGGCCGAGCGGGTGGCGTATCCGAGCATTGTGGGCACGGGTGGCAACGGTACGGTGCTTCACTATGACAAGAATCGCGCGAAAGCGGAGAGCGGTGAGTTGATGGTGATGGACATGGCGGCGGAATTTGGATACTACGCGGCGGACGTCACGCGTACTATCCCGGTGTCCGGGCATTTCACGCCGCACCAGCGGGCGCTGTATGACCTGGTGCTCGGCGCCCAGCAGGTCGCGATCGATTCCACTCGGCCCGGCGTTCGCATGCGGGACCTCGACGGCATCGCGCGCCGCTACCTCCACGACCATTCTGGCGACCTCTGCGGCAAGCAGACCTGCGACACCTTCTTCATCCACGGACTGAGCCACCATATCGGGATGGACGTCCATGATCCAGCGGTTTCCGACCTGCTCGAGCCCGGCATGGTGTTCACGATTGAGCCCGGCGTGTACCTGCCGGACGAAAAGACCGGGATTCGAATTGAGGACGACATCCTGGTGACCCCGGAAGGTCACGAGGTCCTTTCGGCGGGTGCGCCTCGCCGAGCTGAGGACGTGGAGAAAGCAGTTGGGAAACCCTAGCAGACTGAAATCTTCGTCATCCCGAGGCCCCGTTGTCACCCGAGGCTCCCCTGTCGCTGCCCTTCCCTCGGAAAGACAGGGGAGTTGCTGCGCATTCGGGTCTAGGTCCGGCGCTTCCAGGCCTCGAGGTTACGGTCGATCTGGCGAGAGTGCACTTCGAGGTGTTCGGCATAGACCTGAAGCCATGTTTCTACTCCGTAAGGCCCCGACTCGGTGTGGCGGCCGACTCGCTTCCACTGAGCTTCGGTTAATCGCTCCAGCACGGGAACGGTGTTGGCTCGGACGGCGTCAATGGTCGTCCGCGCCGTGTCGATAGGCAGGCTGTGGTAGTCGAGCACCTTGGCCCATCGGTCTTGGTCGTATCCGACGATCACCGGATCCGGCTCAGCCAGAAGGTAACGAAGGCGCAGGTGCGAGTTGGTCTCGCTATCGGCGCAGTGGAGAATGATTTCGTGGACGGACCATTTGTTGGGCATGGGTCGCCACTGCATGGCCTCGGCGGGTACTTTGGCGAGGGTGGTTCGTAGTAAGGCCGGGCCGGTAGCATAGCGGCGGATGAGGGAGGCGCGATCAGGAGTTGGAGTCTCAGTTGGCATGGTGTGGGAAAGGGAAAGGGGAAAGGGATAAGGAAAGGAAAAGGGGAAACTAACTCAGAATCCTGGCAGGTGCTGCGTCCTACCGGGGATTCTTTCCATTTTCTTGGCTCTCGGTCCCCGGCCCCGGGTACTACCCTTTCCCTTTTCCCTTTTCCCCTTTTCCCCTTTTCCCGCTACCCTAACCTCGCTTCTTCCTTGACGATGCCCCCTTGCCTCACTAACCTACGGGACGTGAAATCCATCACAATCCGTTCAGTCCTCCGGTCCCCTGCCTACGGGATGTTCTTCTAATGCACAAGAGCACCGGAATCCTCCGGCGCGCGCTGGTTTTCGCCCCCGCGCTTGGGCTTCTACTGCTACTCGCGGGCTGCGCCGCCCAGGATTACCCTCAAACCACCTTGCAGCCGCGAGGCGATTTCGCGCACTTGGTGGACAGTCTCTTCCGGACGACGTTGCTCTGGGCCACCGTGGTCTTCATCCTCGTCGAAGGTGTGTTGGTGTATGCCATCTTCCGCTTCCGAGGGAAGCCGAGCGATGCGGAACCGAGCCAGGTCCACGGAAACACTACGGTCGAAATACTCTGGACCGTGGTTCCGGCGGTTATTCTGGCGTTCATTGCCGTCCCGACGGTCCAAACCATTTTTCGGACGTCGAGCACCCCGCCCGGAGAAGTGGTCGAAATCGAAGTGATTGGCCATCAGTGGTGGTGGGAATATCGGTATCCGGGCCTCAAGATCGTGACCGCGAACGAACTGCATGTACCCGTCAACAAAACGGTGTCGCTCAAGATGACGAGCGGCGACGTCGTCCACAGCTTCTGGATTCCGCAGCTGGCGGCCAAGCGGGACGTCTTCCCCAAGAAATACAATCCGTTGTGGTTCAAGGCGGAGGTCACCGGAGATTTTCCGGGTCAATGCGCGGAATTCTGCGGACTTCAACACGGCCGGATGGGACTCCGGGTGTTGGTCGACAGCCAGCCTGTGTTCGATGCATGGGTCAAGCAGCAACAAACCGGCTCCCCGTTGGTGGATGCGGGCAAGGTCCCGGCGTCGATGTCCGACAGCGCTTACCGCGCAACCGGTGACAGCGTGATGCTCAAGGGCAAGCTGGCGTTCATGACCGGCGGCTGCATTGCCTGTCACGCTATGGCGGGTACGGCCACGGCGGGCCTGACGATCCTCCAAGGCCCGAATCTCTCTCATGTCGGCAGCCGGACGACGATCGTCGCGGGCATGCTCAAGAATACGCCTACGAATTTGAGGCATTGGCTCACCGACCCACAGGCGGTGAAGGAGGGGAGTCTGATGAAGCTCCCCCGTCCGCTCACCGAAGACGAGATTACGAATCTGGTGGCCTACCTTCGGGCGCATCAGTAAGCGAAGGGAACGAAACCATGGCCACATCCGTACTCGAACATTCTGCCGTCCATCATGCCGAGGCAAAATCCGGCCTGTGGAGCTGGATTACGACCGTCGATCATAAGCGGATCGGGATCCTCTATGGGGCCAGCGCTTTTTTGTTCTTCTTGCTTGGCGGCATCGAAGCGTTCGTCATCCGCCTTCAGTTGATGACGGCTGACAATACGTTGGTGTCTCCGGAATTTTACAATCAACTCTTCACGATGCACGGCACCACCATGATCTTCCTGGGGGTGATGCCGCTCTCCGCGATGTTCTTCAATTACTTCATTCCACTCCAGATCGGCGCCCGCGACGTGGTGTTCCCCCGTCTCAACGCCTTCAGTTACTGGGTGTTTTTGCTCGGCGGACTCTTCATCAATGCCGGATTCTTCTTCAACGCCTGGCCCAACGCCGGCTGGTTCGGCTACGCCAATCTGACCTCGGCCCAATATTCCCCCGGTTTGAACACCGATTTTTGGGTTATCGGCTTGCAGATTTTGGGCATCGCTTCGATCGCTGCCGCGGTGAATTTTTTCGTGACGATCATCAACATGCGGGCGCCGGGGATGACGTTGCTTCGGATGCCGATGTTTGTCTGGATGAGCTTCATCACCCAGATCCTCCTCCTGCTGGCGTTTCCTGTTATCACGGTTGCGCTCGTCTTCCTCATGATGGACCGCCATTTTGGGACGCATTTTTTCATCCCTGCCGGCGGCGGTGACCCGATTTTGTGGCAGCACCTGTTCTGGATCTTTGGTCACCCGGAAGTGTACATCCTCATTCTACCGGCCTTCGGCATCGTGTCGGAGATTCTCCCGGTGTTTTCGCGCAAGCCTCTGTTCGGGTATACCGCGATGGTATTTTCCGGTGTGTTCATCGCGTTCCTCGGCTTCGGGGTGTGGAGTCACCACATGTTCGCGACCGGGATGGGACCGTTCGCCGACGCCTTTTTCTCGCTGAGCACGATGCTGATTGCGGTGCCGACCGGGGTGAAGATTTTCAACTGGATCGGCACGATTTGGGGCGGGTCGCTCCAGTTCAAGACCCCCATGTACTTTGCGCTCGGCTTCATCGCCATGTTCATCATCGGCGGTCTCTCCGGCGTCATGCACTCGTCTCCCCCTGCGGACCTCCAGCAGACCGACACTTACTTCGTCGTGGCTCACTTCCACTACGTGCTGTTTGGCGGGAGCATCTTCGCGCTCACCGGCGGCGCGTACTACTGGCTGCCCAAGATGACGGGCCGCATGCTGAACGAAACGGCAGGAAAGATTCATTTCTGGTTGATGCTGATCGGGTTCAACCTCACGTTCGCCCCGATGCACATCCTGGGACTCAACGGAATGCCGCGCCGGGTGTATACCTACCCGGCCGGGTTGGGCTTCGAGTTCTGGAATGGCCTCGAGACGGTGGGCGCCGCGATCATCGTTGTGTCCCAACTGGTCTTCATCGTCAACCTGATCGTCAGCCTACGGAGGCCACGGAACGCGCCGGCCGATCCCTGGCACGGCGCGACCCTCGAGTGGTCCATCCCCTCGCCGCCGCAGGAATTCAATTTCCCGGAGGTCCCTGAGGTGAAGAGTTCGATCCCGCTCTGGGATCTGCGCCGGGAACTTGGCTCGCTCCCGGAGCCCCAGCGAGTGAGCGGCGCCGGCATCCACCTGCCGAATCCGTCGTATTATCCTCTCGTCGCGGCAATTGGCGTCTTTGTCACGCTGGGTGGAATTCTTTTTGCCCAACCGCACTTCCCATGGTACGTCATCACGCTCACCGGGGTCGCGGTGTTGTTCTACGGTGTCTATCGCTGGGCGTTCGAACCGGCCGGCTGACCCTAACTTCGGAGATATTGATTCGTGTCCGACGCCGCAGCGCACGCAATGCACCCACCGACTTCGACCGGCCTAGACAACCGGAAAGTGGCCATTTGGGCCTTCATCGGGTCGGAGTGCCTGTTCTTCGCTTCCCTGATTTCGACCTACCTCGTTTACAAAGGGAAGAGCCTCGTCGGCCCGCTCCCCCACGAGGCATCACAATGTATGCTGCACGGTCAAATGCAGCGATGCGAAGGGGTCTTCGAGGTCCCCCTGGTCACCGCAGGCACCGCGGTCTTGCTCTTCAGCTCCTTCTTTGTCGTGCTCGCGTTGTATGGCGCTCAGAAGGGCAATCGGAAGATGCTACTCGGTTGGCTTTCCGCCACGGTGGCCTGCGGCCTGTTCTTCGTGGGTATGCAGGTCTACGAGTTCACCCATTTCTACCACAAAGGAATGGGATACGGTACCAACCTTTTCAGTTCGACCTTCTTCACACTGACGGGGTTTCACGGTAGCCACGTGACCCTGGGCGTGATCTGGCTCTCGACCATTCTCTTTCTTGCCGCCCGCGGAAAACTCCCGCCGGAAAAGGCCCTCAATCTGGAACTTGCGGCGCTCTATTGGCATTTCGTCGACGTGGTGTGGATCGTGATTTTCCCCGTTGTTTACCTGATGCGCTGAGCGGCCGACTATGGATGCCCATGTGACCGTCCACTCCGAAGAGCACAGCCACCCGACCCCGGGTCTGTACTTCAGGGTCGCCCTGATCCTCTTCTTCCTGACCGCAGCCGAAGTGGCCGCCTTCGAATTGGCTCGCCGGCCCGGAAGCCTGCAGAGTGTCGTCGGGCCGGTGGTGGTCCCGATTCTGCTCGTGCTTTCCGCGGTGAAATTTGCGCTCGTTGCCATGTTCTACATGCATTTGAAACAGGACAGCAAGCTCTTCGCCACCCTATTCGTGTTTCCACTGATGATCGCGGCCGTCATCATCATCGCGCTGATCATCCTCTTCGCATATTGGCGGATGCCGCACTAACATGAATACTCTCGGGCCGCTGCTCGATGTCCGGGCGCGGCCCACCGTTCCGTTTAGCCCGTCCTGGTCGGTTCATCCATCGGTTGTCGTGGGCACCGCGCTCTTCGGTGCCCTTTATTTTTGGGCCATCGGACCACTCCGGCGCCGTCTCGGCGAGGTCCCCGCCGGACCGTGGCGCGTAGCCTCGTTCGTATCGGGCCTGTTGGTCATTCTTGGGTCGTTGAACGGCCCGATTCACGATCTCAGCGATTTCTACCTCTTCAGCGTTCATATGGCGCAGCACCTTCTGTTGACGATGGTGCTACCGCCGTTCCTGATCGCCGGAATTCCAGGTTGGCTCGTCGCCCACCTGGTTCGGAATTCGTCGGTCCGCGCCACCGCCCGTTTCGTGACCCGGCCATTGGTCGCGGGTACCCTGTTCTCAGCGACCCTCATCCTGTGGCATACCGTCGGCGCCTACGACCTCATGATGCGAGATCACGAGATACACGTCGCCACGCATCTGATGTTCATGGTAGTGGCCGTGATCATGTGGTGGCCCGTGATGAGCCCTTCGCCGTCGGTCCCCCCGATCGGGTATGGGATGCGAATGCTCTATCTTTTCGTGATCGGCCTCCCCATGCAACTCGTCGCCGCTATCATTTCGTTGTCGGACGACCTGCTCTACCCATGGTACCAGGTGGCCCCCCGCACGTGGAATCTTTCCGCGCTCGACGACCAGAAGCTCGGCGGCCTGTTGATGTGGGTGCCGGGAAACATGTGGCTCTGGGGGGCGATGAGCGTTGCCTTCTTCCGATGGGCCAAGCATGAACGGAAGCAGGAAGGGATGCCGAAGGCGGTGGGGGAGGGGGGAGGGAACGACGTCGGGTAGCGTCTAACGACTCTCACACGCCGCACGTACGTAGGGAGATTCAATCCGCCGAGGTTTCCCGTCCTGCACTCCTTCGATCCACGCCACCACGGAATCCGCTCCCTGTGCCTGATATCCCACTCGGCGAGGGAAGGCGAGGTCTGGATTTTCAAAGACGAGGGTGGACCCATGGTGTGTCAGACTCGCCACTTCTTTGAATGTGCCGGGCGGCTTGCCTCCGGGGTGGGCCTCGTATTCGAGATGATCGCCCACCGCGCGTAGGATGACCAACTCGTAGTCGACCAGCGTCTCTCCTCGGACGGTGCGACCCACCTCGATCATACTGTTCCCTCGAGGCGGAAGCCAGTGCTCGTCGATGACCGCACCGCCCATTTTCGTCTGCCAGCAGCCGGCGAGCCACGTAGCGCGCGTGATGCCCGGCGGTGTCGCATTGGCCCCTGTTTGGGCTCTGGCGGATGGGGCGGCGGCCACCAGCAATCCGAGCACACTGGCGACTTTGATCATAAGACCTCGGGCGAGAGAATTGGCGCCGCGCCGGATATTGTTTCGACCCTCTCTGGTGACTTCCGGCCACGGGACCAAGACAAACCTAATGGTAGTTTCCGGTTGCGTCTTGTACGAATCCGACATTGACGGGGCCGCGGAAAGGCTGACGTCGATGGAGTACCAAGAATGGCAGCCGCAGGGGCCCCTTCGAGAACACGTCAAATACCTCTGGGCGCTCCGCGCAAGCTCCGAGGCCGCTCGAGGGGGTGTAAGGACGCCATGGATGGCGCGCCAATCCTCCCGGATGGGAGGCTCGAGCTGGTTCTCAACTTGGCCGATCCATTTCTGAGGGTATCCGGCAGCTCAGCGGGGGGGCCAAACCCTCGGTCCTCGCGGTCGGCAGGATGCTGGTGCGGCTGGTCCGATTTCGAAAGGCGGTGCGGTTGGTCGAGCACACCGACATCTCGTTGGGCCGGTTTGCCATGGAGCCCGGATACGTCGATCAACCGCATGTCATAAGAGAATTCATGCGTTCGCCTCCCAGACCCCAGGCGACTACCGACGGGGAAGATCCGGGCTCACCGCACCATTCATCGAAGATCCGGGTGCCGCTGACGAGACGACAGAGCCCGGAATTGAGCTCGGCGCTTCGGCTACGGAGCAATGAGGAGTAGGCCGGTCAGCCCGCCGAACTCATCTTTCTCGGTGGGGAGGCCCGGAGGGGCCCGCCAGGTTCCGCCATCGTAGCGCACGTTCAGGCGATGCAGACCCGGGCGCAATTCACGAATCAGTTCCCACCAGCCGTCCGCATCCCTGATGAGATTTGCCGGCTGCCAATCCGTGAAATCACCCATGACCTCGACGCTGGTTGCGGCTGACGCGCGAACTCCGAGGCGAATGGCTTCCGCTCCGACTCGCTCGGAACGGAACCCATCGCGTTCCGGCGACGGTCGGGGTGATCCCTGGGTTGGCCGGCCCCAGAGCCACCGCAACCCCATCGCCGTGAAATTACGGGCTGGAAGATCGGTCGTGAGTTCGGAAAGGATGCGGCCGGCGGAGACAAACGCCAGCAAATGCTCTGCGATGGCGCGGGCGCCTTGCAGTCTCCAGCCGGTAGCTCGGAATTCCGGCTTGCCCAATCGCTGTTCCACTCCCGCCTCGAACCGGGCGCCTAGCGCGGTGGCTCCGATCATCAATCCGGCATCCGCGTAGTCGTTGACGTAACGTTTGATGAGTGTATCCGGCGAAATGCCGTCGTTGGCCCATTCGTTACTGGAACGCAGCGCGGCGCGAGCGAACGCCGTTCGTGAAACCTGACCGAGAAACTCGATTGCTCCGATGTTACCGGCGAGGCTCAGGCCCATGGTGCCGAACGGGACATTGTCGAATTTGGTGGACGCGCGTCCCAACCCCGCTTGAAAGCCAAGAATGGCGGCGGGAGTCGCGATCCGAAGCATCGGTTGGAGGAGCAGCTCTCGGGTGCCGCTGCCGAGCTCGTGGGCGGTCCACCATCCGCTCCCCGCCATCTCGAGCGAGACGTTCTTGCCCAGGCGGGTGTCGAATGCGGCCGAGATGTTTCCTTCTGCGTTCCACGCGAGCGCCGTCCCTCGCGTGTAGAGGAATCCGAGGTCCATGCGTGCGATACCGCTCATCATCTGATATCGGGGGGCGAGTGAAACGACGTTTGCATCCGGGTTGAATTGATGGTGGGTCTTGCCCCCTCCGAGATCGAAGGTGAACTGTTGCTGCGCCTGGGCCGCGAGAGGCAGCAACAGTCCGGCGACGATCACGCACAGCGTCTTTTTCATGGCTGTCTGGGCGGACCGGCGGCAGGGATTCCGGCCAGCCGGCGCTCCAAGGCGCTACCGGGGGCCATCCCGGTCCGAATGTCCTGCTCCACACGGGTGCGCAGCTGAAGGAATTCCCGATCGCTCACATTCTGATGGACCAGGGTGAGAATGGCCTTGGTGGCCGTGCCCACCGGTATCCCGCTTCCAACCAAATCGGCCAAGACGCTGAGGGTTATCGCCACAGAGCCTCCTCGATCGTGGCGGACGGAGGCCAACGCGGTTTCCGGAGCACCCGCTCGCAATGCTGCCGAGCCGGCGACGAGTTCCTCCGGGCTTGCCTGCAGGCCGAGTGATGTCTGGGCCGTGCGGAGAGACTGAAGCAGGGCCCGTACCGCGACCACAATCCGGTCGCCCGATGCGCCTTTGCTCTGTCCTTCGAGGGCCTTCAGCACCAACGGTTCTTCCGGCAGCCCGGCGGCCCGAGCGGAATCGACCAGTGCCCGTACGTCGTGCGCCGTGTTGGGTTGGAGTCGAGCGTCCAGCCGGGAGATTTGTGCTGGCAAAGGCCTGGCCCACCCGGTAAGAACCGCCGCCGCAATGAGGGGTCGAATCACAGGCTGTGACCCTCCACAGTGATGACCGAGGTTGGGGACTGAAAGTCCGGATCGCCGCCGGCTGGATGGTCGGGATCGGCGAGCCACGTATGCCCATCGACCAGGAAGGCGAAGCGATATCGACCCGGCAGAAGCTTGACAGTGACGATCCACCGACCGCCGGTCGGGGCTGCCTTGAGCGGCGTAACCTTGGGGTCCCAGTTGTTGAAGTCCCCGACGACGGAGACGCGGGCTGCCGTTGCCGCGGTGAGAGTGAAGACGACCTCCTCGCCGCCGGAGGGTCGGTGTGATCTCGCGGTAGGTCCGGAACCGTCGCGAACGAGCACGAAATAGCCCACTGCCGCCGCGAGAGCCAGCCCGCCGATCCAGCCGAAGGCGAACCAGTTTCGGGGCGGCGCCGCGCGATCCGCAGCAATACGCTGCAGCACTCGCTGGTCGACACCGGGGCCAAAATCGACCGGCTCCCGGAGCAGACCGATCGCCGATTCGAGCCGGGGGTCGAGCTTTTCTTGCGCGGTGTCATGCATGGGCAATACCCTCCAACTCCCGCCGCAGTCGTTCACACGCCCGCTTGACCCGCATCTTGAGGGCGGAGACGCTCGAGCCGGTCAGGTTGGCCATCTCATCATACGGTAACTCTTCAACGTGCTTGAGCAAGAAAGCCTCGCGTTGATCAGGGGGCAGGGTCGCGAGCGCTCGATTGACCTCTTCTCGTTCGAAATGCCGCTCGGCCGGATGGTCGACTGCCGCGGCGTCGAGTGCCGCTTCGCCGAAGACGCGCGGGCGGTCACGCCGCATGACCCGTTGTCGGACGGTACGACACCGATTGACGAGGATCGTAAAGGCCCAGGCCCCGAAACGAGCGCGATCGCGACAGGCCATAATGGCTTGATAGGCTCGCACGAACGTGTCCTGCAGCGCCTCTTCGGCATCCTCGCGATTGCCCAGCATCCGATAGGCGTAGCGACCGAACTGGGGGCGGTACACGGCAACCAGTTGAGCGAACGCATCGGCATCGGCCTCGAGTACCCGGGTCACCAGGTCCGCAACGGTCTGGTCCACGAGATATAGACCCTCAGTGTCAGGGATTGGTCACAGCAACGAGCCCTGGGTGACCAGGCGCTCCCCAAGGGGGTCTATTGGGGTGTACCCAGGACGTCCAAAACATGCAGCAATCGCGCTGCCTGAACTTACTGAAGGAGGAGCCATGATCCGGAACTCTCCCACCGTCACCATCTCCCTGTTGGTGGCGATGGCCCTCGGTGGCTGCAGCGATTCGCCCGGCTCGCCGAGTTCGACCACGGGCGCCAAGGTGCGGCTGCTACACGGTGCCGCCGCCGCGCCCGCATTGGATCTCGCCATCGATGGCAAGGTGGTGGTGAGCGGCGTTCGGTACCAGGAAGAATCCGCCCTGGCGGACGCGCCCATCGGAACCAAGACACTTGAACTCAGGCCGGCGGGAGGAACGCAGGTACTCGGGTCGGTTCGAGCCACCCTCGAAACCGGGCGAAAATATACCCTAATCGTTTCCGGTTCGGCGGCCTCGCTCAGCTCCGCTGTGGTGTCGGTCGGAGCGGATACCGGGGCCGCCCACCCCGACCGAGCCAACATCCGTGTGATCGCGATCGCCGCCGCGCGCGACGCATCCGACTCCGCCCATCAGGCTCCGGTCGTTCCGCTGGATGTTTATATAACCGAGCCCGGCGCTGATTTGACGGGGATCACGCCGGTGACCGGGGTGGACGCCAACACGCCAACCTACAGCACTCTGTTCTACTTCGATCCGGGCTCACTGGAGGTTCGTTTTACGACGGCGGGAACCAAACTGGTGGTGGCGACCTCGGGCCCGTTCGAGGTTCAGGCTGGGGAGGTAAAGGCAATCGCGATCCAGCGCCTCTCCGGTGGAGGTTACACCACGTCGGTAATAGTGGAGCAATGATTGTCCTGGGACTGGAGGCGGCTCGAGTCGCTTTGCAGCGCCGCGCGGTGAATCACCCGACCGTCTCCTTTTCACCTGCTTCGACCATTCGGCGGAGCATCATCGCTTGGCCGACGTGATAGCTGTTGTGGGCCACGAGGAGGCCCACCGCGTCCTCGACTGTGTAAGCCCGCTCTTTGTCGATGATACGGGCGCGAGTCGACGCTTGCGCCTCTTCAAGCGCGACCAGTTGATCGATCTGACTCCGGAGCCGGGCGACCTCCCGCTGGTACTCCGCCTCATCCCGCGGTCCATCTCCGTGGGGCCAACTCACTGCCCAGTCTTTCACTTCCGGACGCTGACTCGTTTCGATCCAGCGGAGCTCGAAGTCAATCCAGAAATTGATGTGGACCAGTAACTGCCAAATGGTGTGAGGTGCGTAGGGTAGCCGTCGCCCGGCGAATTCGAAGGACAGGTCTTCAAAGCACGCAACCGGCTCGACGTGGGCGCCGCGTCCGTTGAGTAGTTGAACGAGTGTTGCCGGGTTCATAGAAGGATCGCCGTGGCTATCGTGGTTTCGAAGTGCCTTTGCGTTTCGGAGCCGAACAGAGCAAGGGAACCATTCTGTAGGGCCAGGTCCTCCTCGCGCTCCCACGCTTCGAGGTCGAACGGCTGGGCCGGCAACGCGTTATAGGCTGGGAACTCGGCCTGGATGGGGCAGCTGTTTGGAACGACGTCGTTCTGTGGGGTCTCGATGCCCAAGCCCATGAGCCGGCAGATGAACGGCCGGTGCGCATAAATGGAACAGACACCGGATTCATCGAGCAAGGGGCACGGCGCGTCGGCAAGTTGCTCTACGAGCGAGTCGAATCGCTCTTCACCGAGTTGGGCCACGTCGTACGGCGCTCGCCAGGATGGCTCGAACCCAAGCATCTGCGTCAACAGCGTCGTCGCGTTCGACCGGACCCGAGTTTGCGCCGCCGGCGACAGAGCACCTACTCCGGCTCGGACCGCAACCACATCCGCGACGGAAATGTCGAACGGCCCGTGGCAGCAGGCGTTACACCCGGGTTTGCAGGGTATGACACCTGGGTGTCTCGACCGAACCGCGTCAAACCAGGAATCGATGCGCTCGAGAACCGGGAGATAGTTCACGTTGGGATCGCAGCCCCGTCGTCAGGGAGCCGGTGATTTTCGTGCGCTCAAGGCCAAGCCGGTCCACCCGACCAGGAACGCCACCCCACCGAACGGGGTCACGGCCCCCAGCGCGGAGAGGCCAAACAGCGCCAGACCATAGAGGCTCCCCGAGAATAGAATCGTACCGACCAGAAACGACCATCCGGCCACGCGTATGGCAGCTCGATCGGTGCGTTCAGCGACCCAGGCAACCGCCACTAGGGCCAGCCCGTGGTACATCTGGTAGCGCGCACCGGTTTCGAAAATTGCCAGGTCGCTCGGGGTGAGTCGAGCCCGCAGAGCGTGGGCCCCGAAGGCGCCGGCGGCCACCGCGATGCCAGCCGACAAGGCTCCCGCACCCAGAAAGAACTCCGACAAACGCATGGGTTAGGCCTGAGGCTCGGCGGTTGGGTCGGGTTCCGGGGGGGGGGGGACGACGGCCATGCCCATCGTGTGGTACCCATTGTCGACGTAGACGGTCGTTCCGGTGATCGCGGCCGCCATGGGGCTGGCCAGAAATGCCGCGGTGTATCCCACGTCGGGGCCTTCGAGTTCACGTGGGAGCGGTGAATTGGCTTTGCAGTACCGGATCATGGGGCCGATGATGCCGATCGCGCTGGCGGCGCGGGACGCCCAAGGTCCGGCCGAAATCGTATTGATCCGGACGCCATGACGTCGGCCGGCTTCGAAGGCCAATGTACGGGTGTCGGCTTCGAGTGCTGCTTTGGCCGAGGACATCCCACCTCCATAACCTGGGATCACCCGTTCCCCGGCCATGTAGGTGAGGGAGAGGAAATTGCCACCCGGCCGCATCAGTGGAGCCAAATGCCGGATGAGAGAGACGTTGCTATAGGCGCTTACGCTCACCGCTTCCAGATACCCCTTCCGGCTGGTATCGAGCAGGGGCGAACGAACCTCCGGGCCGTTGGCGAGGCTGTGGACGACGATGTCGAGGGCCGGGGTTCCGAAATCATGGAGGAGTCGGTTCGTGACGCCCCGGATACTGAAGTCACCTTGTTCCTTGTAGCGCTTGTTCTCGCGGACTTCCGGTGGGGCTTCATCGAGCGTATCGAACGCGGCATCGAGCGGATAGATTCGCTCGAATTCGAGTTTGCCGCCCTCGGCGAGCTGGAGGGACTCATCGATCTTGCCGCGCTCCAGCAGCTTGGTGAAAATGCCGAGGGCCGGTGGCCAGGTGCCGACACAAATCGACGCCCCGGCCTGAGCCAGTGCCTTTGCGATGGCGAACCCGAAGCCGCCGTCGTCGGCGACGCCGGCGACAAATGCCCGTTTTCCGGTAAGATCAATCCTGAGCATGGCTCTCGGTTCCTAGCTGATGCGGGGTTCGCGGAGCCGGCTCGGGCGGACCTGTCGGACCGGCCGGTGGCATGCCTGAAGAGTAGCGCCGGCCCGCCTGGGTCGAAAGCATGGCCTTCAATCGTTGCGGAGGACTTCGAGGGGCGTTCGATTGAGGACTTCGGTGCTGTTCCATAGCCCCACGGCGAGCGTGAGTGCCACCATCCCAGCCGCGAGAGCGCTCATGGCGCCCACGGGAACAGCGAAGGGGGATTCGAACACCCATTTGGCCAGCGCCCATCCTGCCCCGGAGGCCAACACAATCGCGGCGAGCGCTGAAAGGCTGCCCAGCGCAACGTATTCCGCGATGATAACAGTCAACACCTGGGCCCGCGTGGCACCGATGGTCTTCAGCAGTACCCCTTCGCGAATTCGCTGGAATCTCGAGGTGGCCACCGCGCCGACTAGGACAATAGCCCCGGTCGCCAGGCTGAAGAGTGCCATGAACCGTACCGCGAGGGCGGCCTTGCTCAAGACGGCTTCGAGCGCCTGCTGAATCTGCGACAAGTCAATTGCCGTGACGTTGGGGAACCGCTCAGCCATACGGCGCTGGACCCCACCGCGTTGGG
Organism: Gemmatimonadota bacterium; assembly: GCA_025358055.1. Taxonomy (GTDB): domain Bacteria; phylum Gemmatimonadota; class Gemmatimonadetes; order Gemmatimonadales; family GWC2-71-9; genus JANYKV01. The sequence continues at coordinate 3,570 of JANYKV010000045.1, read as the reverse complement.
TGGCGTCCTCCACCCGAGCCAAGGTGACGAGCATCTGCGGAGCCTTTTCGAGGGCGCCACTGGAAAACACGACAAAGAAATTGGTTTCGAAGCGACCCCAATTCACTTCTCGCAAATTTGCCACTCGGCTGGACACCACCGTCCCCTGCACATCCCAATCGATGAGGTCGCCGATGGTGACGCCGAGCTCCGTCGCGATTCCGGTTTCCAGGGAGACGCTGAATGGCGCGGATGGTGCTGCTGACCCGGTACCACTCGTCGGCTGTCTTGGTGTCTCCCACCACTTGCCGGCAACCAGCTTCTCCGACGCGACGAGGGTATCCCGATACGTCGACCGGTATTCTCGGCGAACCGCCCAGGATCGATCGCCGGGGCCGCGGCGACCCCGACGGCCGGTATTTTCGCTGTCCGGTGAAGGCACTTCCACCTTGATCGGCTTTCCGTTGATTGCTCGGATGCGCATCGGGACCACTGGAACGGCTGCGCCGCCGGGAAACCCCGCGTCCCGGAGCACTTGCTCGACGCCTTGGCGTTGATCCGGCTGAATATCAAAAAACATCAGATTGGGGCGGTCGCTGGTGCCACCAATCCGGAACTCGCGCAGGAGGTTATGCTGGACCAGAAACAGGGTGCTGAGCAGAAAGGCACCGAAGCCCAACGCGAGCACCACGGTGACGGTTTGATTGGCCGGCCGGTAAAGGTTGGCCAGCCCCTGCCGAATGAGATACGGCCATCGGGAAGGGAACCATCTGCGCACGGCGCGAATGAGGCCCAGGGAAGCGAGCCAGAGCACGAAAAGCACGACACCGATTCCCCCGGCGAACACCGCGCCGTCTCGCAGGCTGCGGACCTGAACAGCCGAGAGTCCCACCACACTCAACGCGAGCAGCAGCATCATGCCCCAGCGCCACGGATCGCGGCTTTGGCCTGCCGGTTCTACGTCGCGCCGGAGGGTGCGCAATGGAGAAACGTTCCGAATGCCGATAAGTGGGAGCAGGGCGAAGACGATTGCAACCCAAAGTCCGAGGCCGATGCCAAGGGTAATCGCTGAGGGTGACACGGCAACATGAATGTCCACCGGTAGGAATCCGCCGAAGACTCGGGGAAACACTTGCTGGACCAGAACGCCAATAACCGCGCCGATCAGGCTTCCCAGGCCGCCCATCACCAAGGCCTGCAGCGAGTAGATGGCGAATACTTCGGGCCCGGTAGCGCCCAAGCATCTCAGTACGGCGACCGTATCCATCTTCTGTTTGATAAACACATGCACCGCGCTTGCGACCCCGAGGCCGCCGAGCAAGAGGGCCACGAGGGCGGATAATCCGAGGTAGTTGCCCAAGCGCGAGAGCGTGTCGGCGAGGTTTTGCCGATCATCCTCAATGGACCGGATGTTGGCGTGTTCGGGGCGGAGCACCGGGCGGTAGATGGTCGAAAGGCGTCGTGCATCGGTCGGGTTCGGGAGCTTCACGAACACTTCGTTGTCGAGCCGAGAACCGAATCGCAGCAATTTGGTGTTAGGCAGATCGGCCGCTGCCATGAACACCCTGGGTCCGAAGGCGGAGGCGACGCCCACGTCTCCGGGAAAATTGGTAACCGTCCCCGCGATGACGAGACGGGCTTCACCGAGGGCGAGCGTGTCTCCGACGTCGGCGCGGAGGCCCGTGAGCAGGTTGGCGTCGACCAGGACCTTACCGCCCTGGCCCAGGGTTCTCCAAAGATTCGCGGGGTTCGTGGTGATCGATCCGTAAAACGGGTACCCCGGCTCGAGGGCCCGAACCTGGACCAAGCGCACGCCGGAAGTCCGCGGAACGTAGGCCATTCCGGCGAAACTCACCACCCGGGCACTCCGGCCTGGTGGATAGCCATGAATCGGGTCGGGCTTCCGAAGGGAATCGACCAGGCTTTGTGCGCGTGCGGGAAGGTTTTGGCGGCCCGTAATGACCAGATCCGCGCCGAGCAGCGTTTGAGCTTGCAGGTTGACGGAGTCTTCGAGGTTCGCGGTAAACGAATTGATCGCGACCAAGGCGGCCACCCCGGCGGTGATGGCGCTGGTGAGGAGCCATAGCCTTCGACGTCCGGCTCGGCCCTCGCGCCAGGCCATTCGGAGAACAAACAGCGGTCCGATCACTGGGTCGTATCCTCGACGATGGCCCCGTCCGCGAGTCGAATGATGCGTCGGGCGCGCGAGGCGAGGTCGCGGTCGTGCGTCACTAAGACCAGGGTGGTTCCAAGTTCGCGATTCAGTTCGGTCATCAGGTCGATTACTGTGGCGCCGGTCTTCGCATCGAGGTTTCCGGTCGGTTCATCCGCAAACAACACCTTGGGGCGCACGCTGAAGGCCCGCGCTATCGCCACCCGTTGTTGTTCCCCGCCCGACAGCTGCGCCGGGTAGTGGTGACCTCGCTCACCGAGCCCGACGCGGGTCAGGAGCTCTTGGGCTCGCGATTCCGAGGGCTCCCCTCGAAGCTCCAGGGGCACTTGTACGTTTTCTCGCGCCGTGAGTGTCGGGATGAGTTGAAACGACTGGAAGACGAACCCGACCTTCGCCGCCCGGAGCCGGGCTCGCGCATCCTCATTGAGCAGCGTGAGGTCCACGTCGTCAAAGAACACCCGACCGCTCGTGGGCCGATCGAGTCCAGCCAGCAATCCCAGGAGCGTGGTCTTGCCACTGCCGGAGGGCCCGACGATCGCCAAGAACCCGCCCGATTCGAGCGAAAACGTGATATTCTTGAGCACTGTCAGCTGGCGCCCGCCCGACAAGTAGGTCTGCGTCAGTGATTCGCAACGTAGCATGAAAGCGGTCTCCACCGTCGGTTTGGTATGGAGAATGATACCCAGATACGGCCTGCTCTTCTCGATTGTTGCCACGGGACTTGCCTGCAATCGGCCTCCCGGGCCGACTGTGGCCGCCCCGCCGCCGGCCCCCCCGACGGCTGGACCGGCGGCCGCGCCACAGGACTTGCCCCTGGTGGTGTTCCTCGGCACCAGCCTCACCGCCGGATACGGTCTGGCGGATCCCTCGCTTGCGTATCCGGCCCTCATTCAGGCAATGCTGGACTCCGCGGGAATGCACTACCGCGTCGTCAATGCGGGGCTGAGCGGTGAGACCTCGGCTGGGGCGCTCCGCCGGATCGACTGGGTGATGAGTCAGGGGAAAGTGGCGCTGTTGATGGTGGAAACCGGTGCGAACGACGGGCTCCGCGGACAGGACCCAGACTCGCTGCGTTCGCACCTCGAGGCGATCATCGCCCGCGCCAACCAACAACGGCCCCGGCCCAAGGTCATCATCGCCGGTATGGAGGTCCTCCCCAATTTAGGGGAGACCTATGCGAGTCGGTTCCGCTCGGTCTTTCCCACCGTGGCACGCTCGTCGGGCGCCGCCCTGGTGCCCTTCCTACTCGCGAACGTCGCAGGCGTGGATTCTCTGAATCAGGCGGATGGCATTCATCCCACGCCATTGGGTCAGCGCATCGTGGCGGCGACGGTGTGGCGCGTGGTGCGGCGAGAGCTAGGCGGTCTTCCCGGTCAACGCGGCCGGCGGGAACACGCAATTCGTGACGGCCACGGTTT
>JANYKV010000006.1 GCA_025358055.1 Gemmatimonadota bacterium | reverse complement strand
GCCGACGTCGCATGGTCGCGTCCGCGCGCATCCGTCCGCGCCCGGCCCCGTCCGTCAACTGATACACGATCCGCCCAAGGTCGCGCCCGGTCACCTCGCCCAGCTCGTCCAGGCACAAGACGAGGTCGGTGTGCGCCGCGGCCTCACCCTCGACGGCATTCGCCGTCGCATTCCACGTGGTCACGTAGCCGTCTCCACCCTTGCGGCCTGGCCCGTACACCGACGCCCCAACATAGAGGCCGACCGTCTTCCCAGAGCGGCTTGGCCAAAGCTTCCGGCACACGTCCCGTTCGCAGCACCTCAAGAGCATTGTCGGCCATATGGCCCAATGCCTCGCGGCGTACCCGTTCCTCTTCTGTCATCGGGGCGCGGTACATGCGTTCGTGCTCTTCCTCGGATTCGTCTAGCGCCGTTTGGAGCACGATTTGAGGTGGAACGAAGTCATCGCTGTCGTTCGCTGTGCCGGCCATTCACACTCTCCCATGCCCACTACGTTGACCTTCCGCCGCTCACTGCTCCACCTCGTGCCGCGTCACCACGGCCTCCGGCATCCTCCGAGGGCCTTCGGAGTCCGAGTTCCGCTGGCGTGCCACGGCTGCATGACTTGCAAATCTACTTCCGATATATTTGCTCCCTATTCTGGCCAGCAGGCCAGCCTCTGGGGAGTTCTGAGTGACCATCCACTGCCGTGCCCTACTGCTTGTGACTCTCGTTTTCATCACAGCCAGACGCGGGTCTGCCCAAGCGCCCGCTCGCGACGCAATTCGGGGCCAGGTTCACGCACCCGAGCCTGGATCAGTTCGTGGACTTGCGGTGCGTCTCGACCACACCGCTTTCGCCACCCTAACGGACTCGCTGGGGCGGTTTACGCTCTCCGGGGTCCCGGCCGGGGTGTATGTCCTGCTGATTCGCGGCCGCAATGACCGCGAAGGCAAGCAACAGATTGAGGTGAAGGCCGGGCAGGTCCTGGAAGTCGTCATCGACCTCACCGCCGTGGCGCATCCCTTGGAGGACATCGTAGTGACCGCGGAACGGCCTCGTCGCGCCGTTCAGACCATCGAGCCGGTCCATGACGGGGCGGTCTACGCCGGCATCAAGTCCGAGGTGCTCGTGCTGGATAGCGTCCAGGCAAATACCGCCCAAAACGTGACGCGCCAGGTGCTGGGCCGCATTCCCAGTGCGAACGTTTCCGAGACCGAGAATCAAGGTTTTCCTTCGAACGGATTCGGTCTGCGCGGACTGACCCCAACCCAATCAGTGGAGATGAATACTCGGCAAAACGGGGTCAACATCGCCGCCAATCTCTATGGGTATCCGGAAACCTACTACACGCCACCCATGGAGGCGGTCGAGCGAATCGAGGTGGTCCGCGGCGCGGCTTCCTTGCAATACGGTCCGCAATTCGGCGGCACGGTGAACTATGTGCTTCCGCCCGGGGCGGTGCAGACTCCTCCGAGCGTTACTCTGCGGGAAACCGTGGGCAGCTATGGTTTGCTCAATAGTTTCGCTGCGGTACACGGCGGCTTGGCTCGGCTCACCTACTCCGGGTTAGCCCAATATCGAAGCACCGACGGTTGGCGTCGGAATTCAGACCTCTGGCAGGGGTCGGGTTGGATATCCCTGGGGTATCAGGTGTCCGATCGCCTTCAGCTCGGCGTCGAGTATTCCATGCTCCGCAACCGTATCCACATGCCCGGAGGGGAGACGGACGCCGAGTTCGTGAACGACAGCCGGAACTCCTATCGGGCGCGCAATTGGCTCGCGAGCCCCTGGAACATCGTTGCGGCACGGATGACGTGGACGTTGAGCCCTGCCTCGTCCCTCAGGACGTCGTTGTCCTACCTCTTCAGTCAACGCTACCTGGTATGGAAGAACGAGGACGGCGGCGCCGAGGCTCTGGATATCGTCGACCCGACGACCGGTAGGTTCGGCCCCCGTGAGGTGCAAAAGGAGTCGTTCCACAATATCACGGCGGAGAGTCGCCTCGTGGTGACCCACCACATCGGGAGAGTACCCGGCACCGTGGCCGCGGGCATCCGCCTCTTCCGGGCCGAGATGCTCCGACTAGGTGGCGGCCTGGGGACCACGGGGGTGGATTTTGACACCACCACCGCAGTGGGGGTTCCGTTTGGCTACAACTTACGCTTTAACACCGCAAGTTTCTCGCTATTCCTTCAGGAGGAGCTACGCCTCACGGATCGCGTGACCATCACACCGGGCGTACGGTTCGAGTACGTGCGTTCCTCCGCCCGCGGGTACACCGACACCGCGTCGGCATTTCTCCCCCGGACTTTTTCGTATCCACTCTTTGGCGTCGGGTTCGAATACGGGCGCGCTGGCGCGGTACAGCTCTACGGCAACATCTCACAAGCCTACCGTCCGGTTCTGTACGAGTCGCTGACTCCGTTTGCGAGCGCCGCGCACGTCGACAAGAACCTGCAGGCCCCGCGCGGCTTCAACGCCGATGTCGGATTGCGCGGCTCATGGGGCGGCTCGTTCCGGTTTGACCTCGGCGCATTTTATCTCCGGTACGGAAACCGGATCGGGACCGTGTCGGGCACGGCGCCGGATGGCGCGCCATTCGCGGCAATCGCCAGTGTCGGTACCAGTGTCCACCGCGGGCTCGAAGGCTACGCGGAAGCCGCCCTCTGGTCGATCCTCGGGGTTCCGGCCACGGTGGGCACTCTCGGGGTCTTCACCTCACTCGCGTATGTGCACGCCTCCTATGTCTCTGGCGAGTTTGCCGGCCATCACGTTGAGTTTGCTCCAAAGACGATTGCACGGGTGGGTGCGACATACACCTTCGCGCGGGTGTCGACCGGGCTGCAATGGAGTCGCACCGGGTCCTCGTACGGAGACGCCAACAATTCGGTCACGGGGGACGGGTTGGGCGCTGGGCTCATCCCGGCCTATACCGTGATCGACTGGTCGGGAGGCGCTTCCATCTCAAAGGCTCTGGGACTCAAATTCGGCATCAACAATCTGACGGATCAGCGATACTTCACGCTGCGGACCAATGAGTACCCCGGCCCCGGCGGCGAGTCGGAGCGTCTACCTGGGGCTCAGCGCCTCGCTCTAAGACTCCGGGCGGCATCTCACGACCCGACAGCCGCATGTGATGGTCTTTCTGCGTGTCCTCGATATTGCTCGCAGTGTCTCCGGACACTCGCTCACCGGCTCGACACACCCTCAAACGATGTCTGACACATGGACCTTGCTCCATCGTCGCGGGGTCTCAGGAGCGATTGAGCTCGGCAACTATGACCCTTCGCGACCCGGAACACTCGCTAAGTTTGGTCACGAGGTAGTCCTCGTCGGTCAATATCGCAATAGCATGACATGGCTCAGCTATCTCTGGTCCGGGCGGTACGGTTAGTCACTCTGCCCGCTGCGTGGTGGCCATGAGGCCGACGTCTCTCGATCGAGGATTTCGAACGCGACGGGCGATGGCGGCCTCGGGCACTCGCGATGGAGAGCAAGCCAGGCGTCCAGGGCATGCGGCGGCAGGTTCCACACCGGCACGGTCGCGCGGCATCCCATACATTGCACGACAAAGACACCCATAGCCCTCCCTTCCTTTACGCTCTCGTCCGCGGATGACGCCGCGCGTGCGCGCTGCGCTCTTGGCTGGTGGGCATCGATCGTTCGAGGATTTCGAAGAGGACGACCGTATGGCCGGGCCTGGGGCAGTCCTGATGGAGAGCGAACCAGGCGTCGAGAGACGCCGGCTGCAAATTCTTGAGGGGCACGCTCGCAGCGCATCCCGTACACCGCACTATAAGAGCGCCCATACCGCTCCTCCTGCGATGACGAAGGACACCAGACACCCGCGACCAACGAGTCGGCTGAGCTTCTGCCGGCGGCCGCTCTGGCTCAGCGGAGCCCCGATCGGGCGCGAGAGCCGCGCTTGCGCGGCCGAGAGGCCGAGCCACCGCCGCCAGGAAAACCCGCCGCGGTTCATCGTTCCGTGCTTGTGAAACACGACACCGAAGGTTCTCCTTCCGGCTGCCGACCACCAATCCGGCCCGAAAGACCACCGCGTCGGCGCCATGCGGTGAGCCTAGGTTGGGGCTCCGAATCCGCCAAGAGCGATCTGCGCCCCAGCAGGGGACCACCTCGTCGTGAGGCTGAACCTACGTCTCCAGAGTGTCCTCTCCAAATGGGGGACCTTCCACAGAGTCTTACCACCCCGCATGACGGGATGAGGACTTCTTTGACCCAGTCGTGCAAACTCCGCTTGGAAGGGCTCAAGTGCCGGATATTCCCCTCTGATTCCCTCCGGTCGGATGAATCGGAGGAGCCCGCACCGGCTCTAACTCCTGCGCTCAGGCTCCTCACCGCCCTCCGCGAATCGTCGGACCGAGCGTGGGCGGATAGAACCACAACCCATCTGCCAGGCGTTCAAATCCCGCGATGGTCTCGGGACAGGCGACGGAGAGCAACCCACCGGGACGCACGGCGGAGACGAGGTTGCGCAAGGCCGCTCGAGCATCCCTGGTGCGCTCGATCACCTGATAGGCGATCACGAGATCGGCCTTCAGCCGTAACGGCTGTCGCGCGATGTCGATCTGATGAAAGGTGAAGAGGGTCTCTTCAGTGGTCCGGCGTGCGTATCCCGCGGCCGCCGCCAGAACCCGAACCTCAAGGTCGACCACGTCAATTCGCAGGGGCACCAGTCGCTGGGCTCGGGCGTGGATCTCCTCCAGTTCAGGGCACACAAAGGAACCGAAGGGAAGCGAGCGCACCACGGCATCCCCGAGCCGCGCAAGATTCCCCCGAATCCGTTCGTGCCACGACCACTCGCGAGTCTTGCCCGGTGGGTGGAGACGCAGCCAGAATCCGCTACACGCTCCAGGACCCACATTCAGAATCACGGGCTTCTGGAGTCCCAGTCGGACAGCCGACTCCATGAGAACCTCTAGTTTATCGGAGTTGCGGTTCTTCCACGTCGTTATTGGCAGTCGCATACGGACTCGGTTCAACCGAAGAGTGCGTCTGAGGCGGAAGCACCTGGTAGAGCGCTCTCCAACCTCGGCGCATGGATGTGCCGCGCGGCCGAGAACCTGAGGGCCAGGAATCGAAACGCCCCGGTTGGTCCACGATGTCCTGTTCCAGCTGAGGCGGAAGCTGTCGACCTGGGTCTGTCCGGCCTTCGGTTTCTCCTCGCTTGGGCGGTCCGGCCCGAGGACCCGTCCGCACGAGTCGCAGCTCGTGGCATCGGCCAGAATCCTTTCGGCACAACACGGGCACTTGGAAACTGGAACTGGTTCCGGCTTTCAACGAAGAGAAAGCGGAAACGGCCAGAACCGAGCGGCACCACCGCCGCCGCCAGCAAATCCTCGTAGCCGTTGGTCGATTCGAGCGAGCCTTGGTCGCCCAACACGGTCCGAAAACGAACGCCGACCGCTGAGCAGAAAGCGCCCTCCACCCCCGAAAAGATGTCCCCGCACCACCTGGCGGAGATCCGTCGGGTTGAGAGCGCCCTTGGCTGCCCCTTCCTCATCCGCCAGCAGCACCGATTCGAGGAGTACCGTGCCCGAGAGCGACCCTCCCTCACGGGCTGGCTGGGCAAAACTGACCCACTACCGGCAAGTCCGACTTCTTGATTTTGCGCTCCTGAGTGGTTGCGATGGTCCGACGCGTCAGCGCGGCAGCAGAGCGAGCAATGCGATGCGTGGGAGCTTCATACAAGCGGCCTGGTTGGAGTCACCAATCCGGAGATTCCTTTGGGTTCGCCGCGGATCGCGCCTTCGAAATGTTCCCCTTTCCTCCGAGGCCGGAGGACGCGGTGCGAGGGAGCGTCGCGGAGCAGACCCTGGGTGTTGGCAACCTACGGCTCGATCATGACGGGAGGGTGACGTACCACCGGCGAGGGACCGATGTCAGTGTACCCCACGTCATCCGCGCAGCATTGCTACGTCATGCTGCCCCACTAGGTTGCGTCGTCGGGATACGCGTGGGCGGCATTCGGGGCCGCCCACCGACGTTCCTCGGGCCGCGAACAGAGTCCCCATGCGCTTGCCTGCCACCACGTGGCATCATCGCAACTCCGATAAGCTCGACGCCCTCTTCGACGTTGCTCTTCTCATCGGACTCCGCAAGCCGCTGATCGTCGATGTCGGCCCGTAGGCTAGCTCCCCTCCATGTCTTTACGTCCGCCAGTGGGGAGTGTCGCGGGAGCGGGAGCCCTGTCTATGGCGATCTCGTTTCGATCTCCCAGGCCGGCGGCCTAACCTACGCTTGTTGGGGGGTTCAGCTCCCGAAGGGAATGGACTCGCGGTGGGGGGCCCCGATGATTCAGTGTCGGTACGTTACCGACCGCCAGCTCCCAACCTTGTCTACTCCCCCACCTGGTCACCAAGCGGTGCCGACATTGCCTTCCTCGAAGTCCAGGGCGAAGGCGAAGTGGTCACGCTCAAGATTCTAGAGGTCGCGGACGGGAGTGTACGCACTGTGGTTCAGGAGACGGCCAACTCAGGTACGCCGTCTACGGCCAACCCGTTTTCGGTGTGCTGGTTACCGGGAGGCACTAGGCTGGTCTTCAGTGCCGCACACTTGTACGTGGTGGGTGCGGATGGCACTGGCTTGAGGCAACTGACGACCGCAGATGGTGTATTCGATCATAGCGTCTCTTGCTCACAGTAGTTGCCGCCGCGCGCCCGGCCGCTGACTACCGGATCGACCCTGAGGACGAGCGATGGCGCGTTCATTTCTCGATTGTTTCCGACGAGATGATTTGAAAAGACTGCGAGCAACCGAACCCTAGAGGCGCCAATGAAAGCGACCTGCGCCCGGGTTAGTTAACCGACCCCGGGCGCTCGAGGTGTGCACTCCCCCTGCGAACCTTGATTTACTGCCTTTTGTCGGCCCCCGGGGGATGGTGCCGGGGGTGAAATCACTTCCGCCGCTGCCTTATAACCCCATGAAGCTGTCGTGCCGGCGCGGCCACTGCGTGATTCGTCCTCCTCTCGGGACAGGCATGCGTCCCTCGCCAGGTACACGACCCACTCAGGGCGTCCGACGGCCAACGTTAACCGGGTTGGCCGCTCGGACTTGACGTCTTCGGATGCAGGGGCATGGAACTCGCTGCCCTGTGAAGCTTCACCCTGGTTTCTTCGACCGATGCACGGGTTTGGGATGCCATGCGTCCGATCCAGTGGGGCCCCAGAGGTCGCGGCGGCTTTCATCCGGCTCGAGGTCGCGCTGCTCGTCGATTGGCGCGACAGACATCGCTCCATGACCACTCTGGTTTCGTCACCTGACCTTCCACGAACGGAATTCTCCCGCCCGTGCGTCCATGACCAACGATCGCGCGGGCCGTCACCTCCCCCCTCTTCGAGGTCGCCATGCGCTCCGTCAAATTCCTGATCCTGCCGTTCGTGGTGTTGTCCCTGGCGTGCAGTAGCTCTTCTGGGGGGACAGCGACACCGCCTCCTCCGCCACCACCCAGTGGCAACAACGTGCACGTGCAGAACGACTACTTCACGCCCGGTCAACTCACGACGACGGCGGGGAGCACCGTGACCTGGACGTGGTACTCCAACGGGGTGTCACACCATTTGCAATTCGAGGACGGGCCGTCCGACGCGGTCCGAAATTCGGGATCCTACCAGCGCACGTTCACGACCTCTGGCACGGTCCGGTACCGGTGTTTGATTCACTCCACCGACTACACCAGCGGCATGGTCGGTAGCGTCGTCCTTCACTAGGAGGGTCTACGCCAGAGCGGCTCTCACGAGCCTGGGAATGCAGCGGACGGGTCCGGGCCCCACCTGCGCCTCTTGCGGTCTCGGCTGGGGGGAGAACGCGATTCAGAAATCGATCAATGCGCCGAGACTGAGGACCCGTCCGTCGACCGGCCCCCAGGGCGTGACGGTGCGCCGGCCACCTAGCCCAGGGTGCGGCAACAGGAAGGGTTCGTCCTTCATCGGCCGCACGTCGAAGAGGTTGTCGGCATTGAACGCGAGGCGTGCCGGCCCGACCCGTTGCGTCACCATGAATTCCGCGACCGTGTAGGGCCGGCTGGAGTTCCGCGACGGATCGTCCCAGAGGGCTTGCCGCCCGGTATAGAACGCCTCGTCCCCGTCGCCGGATCGGGTTCAGTGCCCTCCACGTACCCGTAGAACGCGGTGGGGCGACAAACGGCGCTTCGCCAACCACCGCGAAGAGCTCACCCGAATAAATCACCGTCGGTCCGTCGCGGTTGACAAGGTGCACTTTGTCCACGACGCCAGTCGCGGGCTCGAGCGCGGTGGGGTCGGAGAGTTGGGACCCCGCGAGCGTGCCGCCGAGTTGTACCTCGCCCTGCCGCCAACTTAGATCCACCGACGCCGTGCGTGCGTGCTCCGCCCGCAGCCGTGTCGGCACCAGTGCATGCAGGCCGAGCACTTCGCTCTCGTCGGTGAAGGGCGTCGGTCCGTAGAAGCCCGCGCCCGCGGAGGCGCGCGCGCTGAGCCCGTGAGTGGGTCGGACCAGCACCGAGACGCGCGGCGAGCAGAAGGTCCCATACACGTTGTGCACATCGCACCGGCCACTGGCGGAGCCGGATAGCCAGGAGGCCAGGGCCGTCGTCACCTGCCCGAAGAGGCCGGGCACGCGGTGGGTGTAGTCGAACCCCGTGACGTCTTGCTCGCGGAGTGCGTCCTGTTGCCACGCCGCCCCGAGAATCAGCGCCGTGGCGCCGCGGGTTATGGCGTAGGTGAGTTCGGCGAAGAGCGTGGTCCGCTGATCCCGCTCCGGCACGGTGCCGAACTGATGGTCGGTCCACTGATGCACGGCGGAGAACCGCAGGGCAAACCGTCCCGCGGTTCCCTGCATGCGCCGCGCGGTGAACCCCACATCGATCCGCCGCGTATCCTGCGTCTCCCGGTACAGCGAGGCGCCATTGTCCCCCACGAAGCCGCCGGTCCGGTCCTCCCCGAAGACGCCGGCCGTCAGGAAGAGGCCGTCGCCGTTCGGCGCGTCCCAGAACAGACGCGGTCGGAGGGCGAGTCGGGTAAAGCCGGGGAGATCGGCCCACCCGTCTCCGTTCACATCGGTGGCGGTTTGGTGGTCCGCGGTCGTCGTGAGCGTCAGGCCCACGGTCGGTGAGAGCCGATGCGCGGACCACAGGATCGCATCGGATCCCCCGCGGTTAGTCTGGTTGAGCTCCAACTCCTCCACGTTGCGGTCCGGTCGTTTGGAGATCAGGTTGAGCAAACCGCCGACGGCGGACGGCCCATAGAGCGCGGTGGCCGTCCCCTTGATCACCTCCGCCTGCTGAATGTCCACGGGGGTGAGCTGAAGGATCCCAAACCCGGTGGGCATGCCGCCATAGAGCGGCAATCCGTCGGCCAACATCGCGGTGTACTGCCCGCGGAGTCCGTGGATGCGAAGCCGGGTGGAGCCTAA
>JANYKV010000191.1 GCA_025358055.1 Gemmatimonadota bacterium | reverse complement strand
GGCTAGCTGACCCACCGCCTCCATTTTTTGGGCCTGTTGGAGCTGTTCCTCGAGCTCGGCGCGCTCGGTGTGGTCGCGCAGCGTGAGCACGATGCCGTTGACGGAGGGCTCGTGCAACAGGTTCGTGATCACCGCCTCGACCTTGCGCCAACTGCCGTCCGCGCCCTTCATTCGCCAGCGGGCCGAATCGCTCTGGCCGGGGTGATTGAGGCGGTCGGCGAGCGCCAAATCCACGGCGCTGCGCTGGGTTTGGTCTACCAGATCTCGAATGTCGCGACCGAGCAGCTGGTGGGGATCGCCATTCCAGAGGGTTTCGATCGACGGCGATGCGAAGCGAATCCGAAGCTGCTCATCGACAATGAGAATCACGTCTGAGGTGTGGCGCACCAACGCGGCGATGCGGGCGTCAGTTTCATGTGCGGCGCGTTCAGCGATGAGCCGGGCGTTCTGACGTGCCATGATCGTTTGGCGGAGCAACATCATCAATGTGAGGGCCAGTGCGACGATGAGCACCGGGCCGAGGCCGGTGTTCCGCTCCTTCATGCCGACGTTAAAGACCAGAAAACCGACCGCCGCGACGGCCAACGTCGGGATTGGGCTCGAGACCGTCCCAGCCGCTGTACGTCCCGGCCATCGCCATCCCAGGCGGATTGCTTCCGAAGACCCAATCTGCGCCAAATAGATCAACACGAGCAGGGGAAGACCAATTCGCGTAGCCCACGTATCCGGTATGTTGAGGGCGGCAAAACCAAAGTTGAATACGAATACTATGGTTACCGAGGACACCAGACATTGGAATGGTAGCATGAACTCGCTGCTTGGTCGGCGCAGCGCTGCGAGGCTTACCCCGACGAGACTGAACATGGAGATGACGAACGGCGAGTACCCGACGAGGCCAGTGGTCGATGCGGGCGGCACGCCAGGTCCAAATTTGTAGTACCAGACCAGGAGGGCGGCCGCGAGGCCAATGATTCCGGTATCGAGGACGAAGTACGCCCAACCATCGCGGGGTCGCCAATCGCTGGGCCACGTGAGCAGCGCCAGGACCCACAATATTTGCGAACCCAGAAACATCAGCGCAGCCACGAATGAAAATTGGGGCGGCAAACCTACCCAATCGCTCATCGCGCCCAGCAACGACCCGGCTACGCCACAAGCCGCCGCCGCAAAGGCGAAACGGATCGGGAGTCGGAGGGAACCGTGTTTTCCCTTAAAGGGTCGGAGTCGACTCCAGGATATGGCTACTGCCAGGGGTAATCCGAAGCTCAGGAGGCTGGTGCCACGTTGTAATGGGAGAATGCCCGCGACGAGTAGGCCGAGACAAGCAAAGACGAGAATGGCAACAGCCGCGAGGGGCCACACACCGTGGAGCCGCCAGGACGGACTCACAGCCGGCGAGGTCGAGGCTTCAGTTACGGGGGTTCCGGTCACTCACCACAATCTAAGCACATAGGCACCAAGGCGAAATACACCGGCCCTTCCTCGCGAGTAGGAAGGCTAGGTGTACTTCGCCGGCGGTCACCAGTCCTCTCAATGAGGGCTGGTGAGACTACCGTTTTGGGCGTCGCGGAATTGGGCGACCTGCTTCTTCGCTCCTCAGCCGCCGATGCCGCCGCGCTTACCCATCAGCTCGAACACCACCCACTGGAGCCCACCCTCGGTCCTGTCGGCCACCGGGCCCATCTTGGTGATTGCGGGCTTAGCGTATTGCAGTTTCGTAGACATGATCCATCTCCTCTGAGGTAGTGATACGGGTGACGTGACGTTCTCTCATTGTGCTTCCTACTGTGTTGCGACTCCACCAACCAGACCGAACTGCCAGCCATGTTTCTAACGCAAGGGTTACAAACAGCAATCCCGTTGAGACCGCGCCGGTGCAGGCATTTGCTAACGCGCTCGCCAAATCACTCCGACGAACGCACCCGAGCTCCGCGAGATGAGAGTCTCGAATGAGCCGATCCAAAAGCGGGCGTTCGCGGTTGAGCGACCACGTCACTCTGCCGTCAATACCACCCTTGCCGCTTCGAGTGCGGACTTCCTCCGGAAGCACGCTGCCCAGCGATTCGCGGAGAATCCACTTCGATTGATGGGGTACCGCCCGCATAGTGGCCGGGAGGGACAGGCCAAACTCCACGAGCGGCCGGTACAGGAACGGGTACCGCATTTCGATCCCATCCTCGAATACCCCGCGTTCGATGAATAGGTCGATCGTCGCCACCTCGTTGGAGAGCAGGTCGGCGAACACTCCGTTGCCGGACCGCGGACGATCGAATCGTAGCTGCCGGTCAGCCAGATTCGACTCGCGCGAAAACTCTGGGGTGAACCATGCTGGTACCCGGCTGGCATCCGCTGCCCAACGGCGTTGCAGCCAACGGGGCGCAAACGACCGGAGGCCGTGCTGATAGCCCAGTTTCCAAAACGACTGCCGCGTGGCCACCGCGAGATTGGTGAGCTGGCGGCCTGCTTTGCGAACCTGCCCCTGAGCGAGCAGGTCGGCGATAAAATCGAACGTCCCTGCCAAGTAGTGGTCTGGGCCCAGGCCGCTCAGCAGGACCTGCCCCCCGCCGTCTTTCACGACGCGGCACATCTCGCGGTTGCGGGCGTAGAACGGCAGGAAAATTTCGGGCTCCGCCCTCGTCGGCAGGCCGAATTCGTCCGACTGCCATGCCCCGTAGTCCGTGACCTTGCTGTTCGGGAGCCCGGTCCGGGTGAGAACAGCGTTGGAGTAACGTGTTTCGTCCCCTTCAGACAGGGAATCCACAACCGTGAGCGTCCCATCGAGGCCGCGGGGTACTCGCCCCGAGCCGGCCAGCGCTGCGGCCATTCCCACGATGGCCGAGGAATCGAGCCCGCCCGAAAGCTGTGACCACGTTGACTTGCCATCATCGAACTGCGCCGCCACCGCGCGGGTGAAGAGATCCCGAAACTCTTCCTGGGCGCGTTGGGGATCTGGTGCCGTGACGGCCGGTGCGAACTCGTGCGGACTCCAGAAGGTCTCCGTGGTAAGCCGACCATCCCGGGCTTGCAGTAACGTGCCCGCCGGCAGGCGCATCACATTCTGGAAGACCGTGTGCGAGGTGGGCGAAGGGAAGCCGATCAAGAAATGCGCGAGGAAATCGCGATCATACTCGCCCTGCTCCAACAGATCCGAATGGGAAGCGATGATAAGGCGGCGGCCCTGTTGCTGATAGAACAGCGACTTCACACCCAACGCGTCCCGGGCGGCCAAAAGCCGCTGCTGTTGCGAATCCCAAAGGACGAACGCAAAGTCGCCGATTAGGTCCCGGATACCGGGGGCTCCACGGCGCAAATACTGGTCGATAACCAAGGCCAGGTCATCCGCGGCATTCGCCGCCATCGAGCCTCGGCCTGCGATCTCGTTCCGGTTGTGGAGCCGGACCGAGCCGATCGCCACGATTCCTCGGCGACGCACGATTGCCGGCCGTCCGAAAACCGCTGAGGGCACCAAGGCGCCGGCCCAGCAACCGTCGAACACGGCATCCACCCGTCCCTCGCCCTGGCTCAAGCCTGGGAGGGCAGCGGTTAAGGCCTCCCCGCCTACGTTGGCCCCGGTGAGGTCCAGAACGCAGAGGAATGGGTTCACGCGAATGCCTGGGGGAACGGGACGAACTTCTGAACGAAATCCGCGTTCTCCAAGAGGGGTTCGCCATCGAGCTCAACCCAGGCATGGGCCTGAAAGGGATAGGGTTGGACTCCGATGCGAAGCGCGACCGGAAACCCGCGGCGGCGAAGTACGTAGTACAATGCGACCGACTGCTCGAGACAGATCGCTCGTCCGGGGAAGAAGGCGGCCGCGGTGGCGAGCACTTTCGCGGCCTCGAGCGGAGAGCCTTCGGGGGCCCGCGAGGTCGAACCCAGGGCCGCTCGCTTAACCAGACGCAGAGTGCGCCGGAACCCGAAAAACCGCAGACTCATGCGGCTACACGCCACGACCAGGAAGCTGTAGACGACTCCAGGTTTTGGCCCGGCATCATCGGCCGATTTCATTGAGCAGTTTCCTCAACCAGGCGGTCCCGGAGCAGTCCCTGGAGAAACGCATCGACGTCCTGCCGGATCTGTTCCGCGGGCGCCTCGTACACCTGGGCCAACCCCGCAGCGATCTGTGCGGCCGAGGGTGCGTCGGGCATGAGAGTCCAGATCTTGGCGCCGACATCGTCCAGCGTGTAGTACTGCTCCGACCGCATGTCGAGTAGTACGATTTTGTCACCATGCAACGCGCTCATCACGTCTGGTGACGGGCGATACCGCCGGGCGGAGGCGTTGCCTCCTCCCGGTGGTTTCCCTTGAAAGGGCCATCGGAAACTCATCGACCCTCGCTCCAACAAACGGGAATTGGATAGGGAGTTATCTGGTGGCTAAGGTCGGGAGAACCCGGAAGGGTCGCAATACACCAAGAGGCAGGTTCTCGCCGAGTTGCGACTCGTGAGGTAAGTTGGCAAAGGTCTAGCTGCCTGAGGTGCTTCGGTCGGGCGGAGGTTTGGCTCCTCCGATAGGAGACTGGGCGGGGATCCCCAAGAAGGGAAGCTTGAGGGAAGCATGGCAGATACGAGGATTTTGGCCCCTCCATACTGTGGCTTCGGCCACCATGGGGAGGGCCCGCCGCCGCTGGGCGCAGTACTTGTCTGCATGGCGGATACGATCACCCTGGCCACAGGCGCGTTTCGCTTCGGATTGCTTCGGGCGCCCTGGGCTGTGCCGTGCTTGCTGACGACCACCGCTACGTCCGACCCCGACGTCCTCACGGCCATTCATGAGTTGCCGGGGCATGTGTGTTTCGTTCGGGATCCCCTGGATGATGGGTCCCTCCCCTCCCGGATCGTCGGAGCCGTGCGGGGACGCTCCATCCCGTCTGAGGGCCGCCTGACCGACTACGTCATCCAAAGGACCGGTGGGGTTGCCCTCCGCCAGGAGCTCGCCCGGGCGTTCGCTCTGCCGTCTGAAAAATCAGGACCGCGAGTTCCGGAGCGAACGCTCCGGGATCGACTGCGTCGATTCGGCCCCCTGACCGCCAGCTGCTGGCGCTCCGTCGGCACCCTGGCTCGCTTAGGTGCCAGAATTAACGACGAGCGCGTGGAGATCTTAGCGTGGCGCGCCGGGGTTGAAGCGCGCACCCTTCGGAACTGGACGCAGCGGTATCTTGGCGTGTCACTGCAGGATTTTCGCGAACGCGTCGGTTGGGAATGGGTGGTCGAGGCGGCGCTTCGAGTGGCCGGGTATCTTCGCCTCCCGGATGCGGGTGCGGATCCGTTGCGCCACTTGAAGGTCGAATGGCACCAGGTTCCCGCGCCTATTGCTCTGCCCCGGGCGGAGCGAGACTTGGTGCGGAAGGGTTAGCTGCCCGAAAAGCTCCCCCCGTGTCGTGGAGGCCAGCGTGCCGGCGTGGATCAGGAGCTATCAGGTAAGTGCGGGCACCGTTCGTTCGAACGCTGCGAAGACCTCCGGCCGCCACCAGCCCTGTGAACGGACCATTTCCGCTGTGGCCTCCTCCTTCGACAGTGACGGGCGGTAGCTCCGATTTGTCGTTAGCGCATCCCACACATCCGCAACACAGATGATCATCGCATGAAGGGGGACTGATTCCCCGCTGAGGCCATCGGGATAGCCTCGCCCTTCCACCCGTTCGTGATGCGAGCGGATGATCGGCTTGATATCCCAAGGGAACTCGACCTCGGACAGGAGGTCCAGGCCCCAAACGGGATGCTGCTTGATGATGGCAAACTCTTCGCTCGTCAGCCGCCCCGGCTTGTTGAGAATTTCATGGGGGACTTTCACTTTGCCGAGGTCATGGAGATAGGCGCCGAGCTGAATGGTCTTTCGCCCACTTTCATCGACCCCGAGCGCCTCTGCGACAGCCACGCCATACTTGGCGACCCGCTCGCAATGCCCGAACGTATAGCTATCCGCGGATTCGATCGATTGGCCCCACTCCTGGACTACGGCGAGAAAGGTGTCCTCGAGCGCCACGACCTTGGCGCCGACGTCCACGAGATCGCGGCGTGCGTCGAGCCGCCCGAATAACCGGTGCGAATGGTTGAGGAGTTCGAGCGTCTCCCGATTGCGCCCCATGCCGCGATACAACTGAGCCAGCTCGCGGGCGGCCTCCGCCTCGCTCAGGATCGCACCCATATTGTGCGAGAGTTCGATCGCCGTGGCCAGCCGCGCCTCGGCAAGCGCGGGTCGGCCCGTGGCCCGATACACCGCGCCGAGCACCCGGTAACCATCCGCCCGATCCATCGCGGATCCGATTCGCTCGAAAATGCGCAAGGCCGCTTCCGCGGCTCGGAGCGCATCGGCATGGCGACCGCACCCGAGGAAGGCCTCCGACTGATTAAGGCGGCAAAGCCCTTGCAACCGGACCTCGCCGAGTCGCTCGGCGATGGTGTGGCTCTGTTCAAAGTACCGATCAGCATCCTCGAACGCGCTTTGGTCCGCGCTGATCATTCCAAGGTTGTGAAAGGCGAGGGCACAGCCACGGTCATCGCCGGACCGCTCAAAAGCCACCAGGGAGCGGAGGTAATGTTCGCGCGCCGCTTCCCAGTCGCCCTGCACGTTGGCGAGGATACCGAGATTCTGTTCGATCCGGCCCCAGAGCGACGGGGCATCGGCGCCCAGGGATTGGGCCTGGAGGAACTGGTGCCGCGCTTCGATCAGGTCACCCGTTTCCAGAGCAATTCCGGCCAGGGAATTGAGGGCCTCGGCCGCGCCGAGCCGATCCCTTGCCTGGGTCGCGATGTTGAAGCTCGCCCGGCAGAGTTCGATCGCCTCCGCAACCTGTCCATTGTGATGGCGGAGCACCCCGAGACGGCGGAGGGCGTGGGCCTCCGTGGTGGTATCCCCTGTGGTACGGGCCAGCGACAGCACCGCTTGGTAGCACTCACTCGCCCCGCTGAGGTCACCCCCTTGTTCCTGGGCTCTGGCCTGGGCGAGGCGCTCCGCGTGGGAGCCTGGCCCGAGGGCAGTGGTCATGTTTGGGGGTCCAGCGCTCATTCTTAGGCTTCCATGCAAGACAAAGGCTCACGCCAAGATTGCAATGGAGGTGCCAGAACTGCTTGAAGCGGTTTCGGTCGGAACCCATTAGGGTCCGTATGTGCCTAAGTCATTTGGATACAAGATGTTGCTTACTTTTTCGGGATGGTGCACTGGGGCCGCGAGGGGGTATTCGGAAGAGCCACCCTCTCGGATTAGGCCCCGCGCATGGCGGAAAGGCATCGCTCTGCCGCCGCTCGGTCGCGATGGGCTTCCAAGCGCTCAAACAGGAGGACTGATGATTCCAGCGCTGTAACGGCTTCAGCCGAGCGATGGAGGTGGTGATAGAGAATCCCCAACTCGCGCTGCGCCTCCGCCTCGCTCAACGGCGCTTTCATTTGGACCGCTAATGTCACGGCGGTCGTGAGATAGGTCTCGGCCAGCCCGAGTCGGCCCATGTCACGAAAGATCATTCCGATCACACGACACGCGTCGAGTTCATCCAGGATGGCGCCCATTTCGTGAAACGTGGTGAACGCGCTCTCCGCTTCCGCACGCGCATCTTCGTACAGTTGCTGCGCGTGGAGCGCCTCGGCGTGGTTGAGGTGACAGAGCCCACTGAGATGAGTGTCCTCCGTTTCTTCCGCGAGATGACCAGCGCGAAGAAAATGCTCCGAGGCCTCCTTCCATTCCCCGCGGTCGGCCGCCATCATGCCAAGATTGTGATGTGCGATGGCGCTGCCCTGTTGGTTCCCGATGTTTTCAAACCTTTTCAGGGACTCTTCGTAATGGGTCTCCGCGGTAGAGAACTCACCCCGGGCGTTCGCGAGGATGCCAAGATTCTGCTCGATTCGACCCAACAGCTCCGGGTCCGTGACCCTGAGTGCGCGCGCCTCTTCGAATACAGATCGTGCTGAATCCACTTCGCCTTGTTCGAACCGAAGGCCGCCCAGCGTGTTGAGGAGTGAGGCCAGCAGGGAGCTGTCGCCGAGACTTCGTGCGAGGGCCAGCCCGGCGTGGCATTGCCGCAACGCATGGTCGGGGTGCCCCTGATGGTGCTGAACGATGGCGAGCCGTCGTCGCGCTTCGGCTTCAATCGCAGGTTGCGCGCCAATCGCGGCGGCATCGATGGATTGTTGGTAGCGCTCGCTCGCTTCGAGGAGCCGTCCGCCGTGCTCATGGAGTCGTCCTTCGTTGAGGGCGCTCTGGGCCTCATGGGGATCCGGGCTGGATGGAGGCATATGGTCCATCGCCATCACCATGCTACCGTGTACCGGGAGAAGTGGGTGAGATGCATTGCGTACTTCCTCGCGCGCGGGGAACCGCTGGCCGTGTAACTTTTCTCATGTTCACAGACGCTTGACCTTGGTCCGGACACCGGGCAGCCAACGAAAGAGGGACCGAAGGTGGGTATCGCAAGGCGGGTGCCATCCGTCTCGCTCTCGACGACGGTGGCCACTGGGTCGATGATCCTGTTCTCAAGCTGTTGGTATTGTGGCTGTTAGTATCGGCAGGCTGGGTTGGTAGGTGGAGGGATGGTTCGCTTGGCCGGAGGTGTAATCGTGGTTCACAGCCGACAGATCTGGTGTGTGAAGGAGCCCCTGACAATCGACCACTGGGGACGCCAAACCGATGGGACTCGCTGTGGTTGATCGCGCATGGATTGGACTCGAGCTTCCCGAGTTTGAGGTCGTGATAACTCCTGAGGCCCTCCAGGACTTTGCGCGAACCCTCGGTGAGACCAACCCGGTGTATCTCGACGCGGACGCCGCTCGGGAGCTGGGATACCGGTCGATCGTCGCGATGCCGACCTACTCGATTGCCCTCGGAACCCGAGGGGATTTCACGGGCGGGCTGCTGGAGAGACTCGGTGTTGCGCTCTCACGAGTGTTGCATGGGAGCCAGCGGTTTGTGCTGCATCGGCCGATTTGCGGCGGTGATCGGCTGCGAGGCAGAAAGCGCGTCACGGACGTGTACGAAAAAAAGGGGGGTGCGCTCGGGTTCGTGGAGACGCGGCTGGACTATCGAAGCGAAACGGAGGAACTCGTTGCCGAGGAGCTTTGCACCTTGGTGATCCCCCCATGATTCCTTCGGCACAATGGCTCACCGCCAGCTCGGCGCGAGAACTCGAGGCCGGGCAGGAGATCGCCACATTCACGTATGGGCCGGTCACGATGGACATGATCAAGTCCTACGCGACTGCGTCCAACGATCACAATCCAATTCATTTGGATTCGGCCGAGGCACGGGATGCAGGGCTGCCGGATGTCATCGCCCATGGGATGCTCTCCATGGGGGTTTTGTCACGGCTCGTAACCGGGTGCGCCCCCGCCTCCGCGATTCGGGAGATTCAAGCTCGTTTCATCTCCATGGTGGGTATCGGTGCCGTGCTCCACTGCTCCGCGTGGGTGGTGGCGCTGACCCTGGACGGCGATAGCACTCGGCTGGAGGTTGGGCTGTCGGCTCGCGACGGGAAAGGAAAGGAGTTCACCACGGGCGCGGCGAAAATTTGGTGGGTCGCTTAGGCTCAGTGCCACCCGCGCAGGGACCGGATGTAGTCATGCAGAGCCAGGAACTTCTCGTAGACGATGACCCCTTTCCGCTTCTGTCCGAACTCCGCGAACAGCTCGCGCAAGCGGCCGCGTCGCGTAACGTAAAAGCGAAAGGTTTCGGCAAAATCCTCCTGCGGGTGCCGCGCGGCATAGCCACTCACGTGATTCACCGGGCTGATGGCGATCCGGCGGCGCTGGAAATCCACCCAGGCGTCATCAACCACGCGGTAGGCCTGAGAGGCTTCGCCGAAGGAATGACGGAATGCGCGGGACCGGGTCCAGTGCCAGTGGTGATAGAGAAAGCTGTGCCCCAGTTCGTGACTGATGAGGCCTACGAGCATTGACCAGGGAATCTCATCACGGCGGCGCGCGCCCACGACGTAGCGCTGCTCGATCTCGATAATGTTGGGGTATCGCGGGTCGACGCCCGACACTCCGGGCCGCAGCAGCACCCGGTATCCCCAGTCGGAGACCTTGGCCACGCGAAGGAGGCGCCGGACCTGGAGGAGAGCCTTGGGGATGAGGTGCCGGCCGGTCGCATCTCCGCCGCACCACGGGCAGGTGTCCATCCAATCGTCCACTCCCCGGGCACAGCGAGGACAGTCGCCTTCGAACTTGTCGTCTTCGTTCCATTGTTGCGGGCGGCTGCACCAGGGGCAGTAGGGCATCGGATATTGGACCCCTCCGCCGCACCCGTGATCGCAGTAGGCATCCATCCGAAATCCCTTGGGTGCTTTGAGCGGGGCCGGGCTCGATCGGCCCTCCTCTTCGACGCTGGTGCGGCACCACGGGCAGTAGGCGAATCGCGGGGAAATGGCCCAGCGGCATTCGGGGCACTCCGCGCCCGCGAGGCCCGCCGTATCGCGCCAGATGAGCTGACGACTGCAATCGGGGCAGTGCGCCCAGTACCGACGGATCGGGTACCCGCAGGCGCAGCGGAGGTCCTCGATCGGCTGCCCGCTCCGGCGCGGCCTACGCGTGCTCATACCGCCGGAGGGCCTCGTCGACGATCCGTTGAATGAACTTCACGTAGGGCATGCCCGCCTTGTCCGCCGCGTTCGCGATTTCGTGGCCTTGGCTGATGAAGGGGTTGGCGTTGATCTCCAGCACCCAGATCTCACCTTCCTCCGTCAGGCGCAGGTCGATGCGGCCATAATCCCGGAGCCACAGGGCGCGGCATGCGGTTCGGCAGATTTGATCGATCCGCTCTCGCGCGGCCCCGGACACCGGGCGGGCGAAGACGTTCCGGATCCCTTTGCGCGCCCGGTAGGGAATGTCCCACTTGGCCGATTGGGTCGCGATGCGTTCCTCAGGTTCGGTCTTCTCCTTGTCGAACACGAGCTCGGTGAGCGGCAGGATTTCAAGGCCCTCGTCGTTTCCCACCACACTCGCGTAAAGTTCGCGCCCCGTGATGAATTCCTCCGCGATGGCGGCTTGGTCGAATCGCTCGTGGACGAAGCCGACCCGATCCGACAGCGCTTTGACGTCCTCCACTACGGACGCCTGCGCGATGCCGGCCGACGCGTCCATGCCCAGTGGCTTCACGATCAGTGGAAAGCGGAGGTTGGGCGCCTCTTTGACCTCCTCCTTGGGTCGATAGGTGATAAATCCCGGCACCTGAATGCCGTGATAGGACAGGACCTTCTTGCTCATCGCCTTATCCCGTGTGACCAGGAGCGCGAGGGGAGGTGACCCGGTATACCGATACCCGCCGGCCTCGAGCAGGCTCGCGAACACGTAATCCAGTCGCTCTTCGCCATGGAAAGACTCAGCGCAGTTCATCACCACATCGGGTTTCCACTCCGTGCACCGATCCAGGACGTCCCGTGGATCGTCGTGGATGCCGATCAGGAGGACCTCGTGACCTCTCTCTTCGAGGGCGTGCGCCACCTGATATTCCATCTCGGGTTCGTAGTCGAACTTGCCCGCGATTTCGTCCGTCATCTGTCGATGATGGTCCTCAGGGGCCCAGCGCACGTACGGGGTGTCGAAGACGACGGCAATGCGCACGATGCTCTCCGAAGGGTGTCACGGGAATCCCACGGAACGTACGCCCGGTACCGCACCGGAACAAGCGGTGTTGGCTGGGTATCACCCCGGCAAATGCAGACGTATGTTCTGAATCGGGCAAGGAGGTGTGCCCATCTCACCTGAGTGGTATGGAGGCCTGAATGCGCGCTCGAATGTGGTCGCTCCGTCATGTCCTCACCCTCTCCCTCGCGGCGGGTCGCCTGAGCGGCCAGGGAACGGAGCGCCTCGCGTTGCGTCCGCCCATGGGATTCAATACCTGGAACAAATTCCAATGCAACGTGAGCGATCAACTGGTCCGGGGCATGGCCGATGCGATGGTCGCGAGCGGCATGAAGGAGGCCGGATACCAGTACGTCGTCATCGATGATTGTTGGCAAGTGGCCCGGGACGCCAACGGCCGAATTGTTGCGGATCCGGAACGCTTTCCCCTGGGGATGAAGGCGTTGGCTGACTATGTGCATGACCGAGGCCTCAAGTTTGGCCTCTACACCGACATCGGTCCCAAGACGTGCGCCGGACGGCCCGGTTCCTCCGGACACTTCGACCTTGATGCGAAGAGCTATGCCGCGTGGGGGGTCGACTACATCAAAGTGGATTGGTGCCACGCGGACTCCCTGATCGCCCCGGCCCAGTATGCGCGCTTCCGTCAGGCGCTGCAACGGAGCGGGCGGCCGATCGTGTTGAGCATCTGCGAGTGGGGGCTAAATCAACCCTGGGATTGGGGCCCCAAGGTGGGTCACCTCTGGCGCGTGACGGACGATATCGAGGACAACTGGCGCAGTTTGGTATGGATCGTCAACTCCGCCGCGGCCCACCACGGGGCCGCAGGCCCGGGCCATTGGAACGATCCGGATATGCTGGAAGTCGGCAACGGAGGCATGACCGCTGAGGAGTATAAGACCCATTTCAGTCTGTGGGCGATCATGGCCGCCCCGCTGATCGCCGGCAACGATCTCCGGACCATGAGCCCGAGCACTAGCGAAATCCTGCTCAACCGCGAGGTGATTGCGGTCGATCAAGACCCGTTGGGCGTTCAAGGGCGAATCGTGATCGATCGCGGCAACGGGTCTCAGGTGTGGATGAAGCCGCTGCAGGATGGTGGTCGGGCTGTCGCGCTCGTGAACTTCCGGTCCGATACGGCCGGCGTCTCGGTGCGGTGGAAAGAGATCGGTCTACCGGCGGGGCCAGCAAGCGTGCGTGATCTCTGGGCTCACAAGGACCTCGGTAGTCATGAAGATCGGGGGACAGATTTCGGGACCCGACTCGAGATGAAGGTACCCCCCCACGGAGTGGTGATGCTGCGGGTTCGCGCCGCGCCCTGATGGCAGTACAGCGGACTTCCGCGGGGTCGGGTAACCGGCCATCTTCCCGACAGTGATTGGAGCCCGGTCTTCAAGCTTCCGGAGGTGGTTATGGGTAGACCTCTTTTCTTGGCGCAGTGGGTCGTAGGGCTGCTTCTCGTTGGCCGCGGCGCGACACCTCTCGCCGCCCAGGCGAAGCCACCCAACTTTCCCTCGTCAGGCGGCTTTACTTCTCGATTCGTTCCGACCGGAACCTGGAGCCGGATGAAGGAATCCTTGGCTCAGTCTCCCAATGGTATTCTGGTGTCGGCGCCGATCGATTCGGTCTGGGTCCAATTGCGGAAAGTTCTCGACAATCTTGCCGTGCCAGTGACGTTCGATGAAAAAGCCACCTGGCAGATGGGCACACCCCAGTCGCGGATGTTCCGCAAGATGGGGAAGGAACGATTATCGGCGTATCTCCAATGCGGAGAAGGCATCACCGGCCCAAATGCTGATTCCTACTCCGTGTACTTCACCTCGATTTCTTTCCTCGTGCCCCAAGCCGATGGAACAGTCGGGCTTTTTACGCTACTCTCGGCTCAAGCGGTGGATGCCGCGGGCGGTCGGAACGACCCGATCGATTGCAGTAGCACCGGCCGGCTCGAACAACGCATCGCGGACCAGGTGAAACTTCGGAGCGTGCTTGGAGCAGCGAAGTAGTAGTGAAGCAAGCCTACGGTGTATTGCTCGGCGTCACGCTCCTGGTGGGATGCACTGGTCACGCCGGGCTCTGGTCTCCCTCGCCAACCTCGCTCACCCGGGTTGGACCGGACAGCTTCGACGTTCGGGTGGAATCGAGCCGAGGACCCTTTGTGATCCGGGCTCGACGGGCCTGGTCACCCCTGGCGGTGGATCGTTTCTTTTTTCTGGTCCGCCATGGCTATTTCGATGAGAACCGCTTCTTTCGGGTAATCGGCGGCTTCGTCGCGCAGTGGGGCCTCTCCGGCGATCCGCGGATCAATGCGGCGTGGGATAAGAAAAACCTGCCCGATGAGCCGGTCCGCGTTTCCAACCTCCGGGGACGTATCGCCTATGCTCGGGGCGGGCCCAATACTCGAACGGTGCAGCTCTACGTCAACCTAGTGGACAATCCTCGCCTCGACACGGTGAGCACATTCGGTTTCCCTCCGATCGGCGAGATCGTCGCAGGCGCTGCCGCAGTGGACTCGCTCACTTGGGAGTACGGTGGGACCCGCGCCGATCGAAAGCCCGGTCCGGACCAGGATTCGATTGCGGTCCAGGGGAACGCCTATCTCGCGCGCGCGTTCCCACACCTCGATTGGATTCGGCGCGCCAAAGTCACGCGCACCTGGTAAGGCGGCTTCGGCGAACAGTAGGTTCTCGTTTTGACCCCCGCAGGAGTGCTGCGGTTCAGCTCCGTCCAAACGATCGTGCGAGGGCACGGGCTTCTTCGATGAGGAGCCGCCGGTCGACTTTGTGCGTTCCCGCCACGGGAATTCGATCTTTGATGATCACGAATCGCGGGTGGCTGAACGCGGGACCTTCACGGAGGGAGAACGCTTTGATCTCCTCCGTCGAAACCGTGGCCCCGGTAAGCCGTACGACGAAGGCCACCGGGATCTGACCCTTGATCTCGTCCGGAGCCGGGACTACGGCGGCTTGGAGCACGCCCGGACAGCGCTCCAAGAGTTTCTCGACCTCCCCAGGATAGATGTTCTCGCCACCACAGATAAACATGTCGTCGGCACGGCCGACAAAAGCGAAAAAGCCGTGCTCGTCTCGCTGCATGATATCGCCGGTGTCATACCAGCCGTTCCGGAGTCGCTCGGCGGTGACCCCGGGCAGATTGAGGTATCCGGGCATCGTCGCGGGAGTCTTCAGGTGGAGCACCCCCTCGTCTGGCGAGGGACCGTCCAGTCTCCATTCGATATCAGGAAACGGGTAGCCGAGGGAGAGCGCGGGACACGGCACGCCTTGGGGGTGGGCCCCGAAAACACTGGGTCCGGCTTCGGTGGTGCCATATCCATTCTGAATCGATGCGTTGGGGAAGATGGCCTGAACCTTGGTGATAAGCGCGTCGGTAAGCGGGGCGGACCCGATGGTGACGCTACGGATGGAACTGAGATCGAGGCGATCGAGAAGATCTCGCTCTCGGGCCATGAGGGCGAACATCGTCGGAATGCCGCTCAAGATCGTGGCCCGATACCGCGCAGCGGCTTCGAGGTATGTGCGGGCGTCGAATCGAGGGAGTGAGACAATCGTGAGGCCGTTCGCCAACGCGACCATGGAGAAGAATAGACCGTTTTTGTGATACGTCGGCGCGACGATGAGGGTACGATCCTGGAACATCGCGTCGCCCGCTTCGACATCCTTGCCGAGCGCCCAGAGTTGTCCCGCGTGGGTGAGGGGAACGCCTTTCGGCCGTCCGGTGGAGCCCGACGTATAAAGGATTTTGGCGATCTCCTCCCCCGCCGGAATCGTCGGCTGAAAGGCGCCGGGGTTGAGGAACTGCGCGAACGGAATGCCCGGATGCGCATCGAGCGCAATGACCGCTACACCTTCGGGAACCAGCGATCGCCGCGCCGAATCTACTACGGTGGCTTTGATGGCGGCGTCGCCGAAAATGTAGGTTACGGTGTCCCGCGCGAGCCTGAAATTGATCGGTACGGCCGTGAGACCCGCGCGCATGATTCCGAAATACGCGACGAGAAATTCGACCCGATTCTCCGCGAGAATGGCGATCCGATCACCCCGTCGAACCCCAAGACTTCCGAGGCCTCGCGCAAACCCTTTGATGGCATCATCGAAACCGGCGATCGTCCATTCCCGAGGGTGCTCAGAATCTCGAAGGTCAATGAATGCGGTATGGTCCGGCCGATCCCTCCGGAGAATGTCGCCGAGGTTGGTGCGGTCGAAGTTCGCAGTCATGGCGACAATTCCTTCTCGGCGCGGTGGAGGAAACGCTTCTCGATGCAATGTATCGTGACGGTGTCCTGGGGCGGTCGGGCCGGCGTCATGGTGCCGGGAGTCTTACCGACCCGAGACCTGGTGAGTAGTTTCTCGAAACGCATCTATGAAGTAGTCTGCATGTTCGGTGGAGTTTGGCGAAGACGGCCGGTTGGCGCAATCCATTTCACGGCCAGGGCCTGACATCGCGGACCAGTTCGGGGGGCTCCGCACGGGGCGGTCTCGTCAACGGCTCCTCCACGGCCGTAGGGAGGTTTGCGGCCGATAGAGTTGCCGATCAACTCTGATGCAGGTATGAGGTTGTGAGCCGGACCGCGGCTACCCGAAGGATCAAGATCATTGCTGGAATGCCGATACTAAGCCGTTGTCAACATAGGCTTTGAGCTAAGCCGCGCGAGAGACCTCTGAGGGACCCTGATCCGGGAACGACCATCGAGTGCCCTAAAGGGATGTGGGGTGAGATGATTTTTTGCCGCTACTGCAACCATGGAATGATCTACATCTCGGCGCTGGTCGTGGTGTTGCTCAACTCGCGCCCCCTTGCGGGGCAGCAGGACCCGCCCGTTCCCTCCGCCAACAGTGTCACCCAGGTTGTGTTTACTTCGATTTTGCTCGGTGGGCGCCGGATCAGCGGCGCCTCCAACCCTGAGGTGGACCACCGGGATGGGTCGCTCTTCGTACAGTTCTCGCCAGTGGTCTCTCCAGGCGCAGGGGGCCTGGCCTGTAGGTATCGATTGGACGGCTTGGAAGACAGTTTTACCACCGCCTCTTTGCATGAAGTCAGGTATTCGGGGCTCTTGCCCGGTCACTACGAGCTCGTCGTCCAATGCCGGATGGGTGATTCGTCGCACTGGGCTTCAAACCCGGCGACTTTTGCGTTTACGGTCCTCGCGCCCTGGTGGCAGAAATGGTATACCCGAGTAGGTGAGGTGCTGCTGGTTGGCTTGTTGATTTCCGCGATTGTTGGCCTACGAACCCGAGCCCTCAATCGGCGCCGACTGGAATTGGAGGTCGCGATCGCCGAACGAGGCGCCGAGCTCGTCGAGATCAATCGGCAGTTACTTCAAAAGAACAAAGAGTTGGAGGAAATCGCCCTCACCGATAGCCTCACTGGTACTCGGAACCGCCGATACTTTTACGAGACCATGCCAAGTGAGGCCTCCCGGGCATTGAGGGCACATCGGGTCTTGGCTGAGCCGCCCTGCCCGAGCGAATTGATTTTCGTCATGGTGGACATCGACTCCTTCAAGCAAGTGAACGACGCCTACGGTCATGCGGCGGGTGATCGCCTCCTCGCGGAACTCGCTCGGAGGCTCAGTGCCGAGGTGCGACAGGCAGACTGTCTTGTTCGTTGGGGTGGTGAGGAGTTCTTGATTGTCTGCCGGACGACACAGCGGCAGTTCGTCCCTATCTTCTGCGAACGTCTCTTGCGGGCGGTGAGTGATGCCCCGTTTGATTTGGGCGGTGGGATCCAAGTCGTGAAAACGTGCTCCTTCGGTTGGGCACCGTATCCGTGGGTGCGCGAGCACGCGACCGCGCTCCCCGTGGAGGCCGTACTCGAACTCGCCGACAAGGCACTCTATCTGGCGAAGGCGAGCGGGCGCAATCGGGCGATCGGAGCTCTCCCTTCGGAAGACATCAAACGGTACCCGGACCGCCTCGTGGGCCAGACGATTCATGGCCTTCCGGACTCCGCCATCCAGTTGGTGACTACCGTCCTCTCGTCCACCTCCGGGAGCGCGGGCTAAGGCGGCCGGCCCGCGCCAGCATCCTCTACTTTCTGATTCGACTCAAATAGCTTCGCCACACTTGCAGCGCCGGTCGTTCGGTGCCGTCGCCGGCGTAGAGGCCGGTGTCCCTCCAAATCCGTACCAACGGGGCGATGGGCAAGTCCTTCAATGTAGTGTCCCAAAGATCGTCATAATCCCGCGTAGAAAAATAATTGACAAATTTGGCGTTGAGCGAGGTGAGATCGCCCAATAGGCGATCGACATAGATTCGCTGCCATGCCGCGCTGGCCGGAATCGTAATCGGATACGGTGGGCCCACCGGTTCCGCCGGCCACGCGGTTTCCGCGATGGCAAAGGCTTTGCCGGGTGCCAAGGCGGCAATGGTCCGAAAGTAGTCCGCGGGGATAGTCGTCGGATCCGGGTAGTCGCCAGCGTAGGGGTAGGTGCTGACGGCAATCAGGTCGCTATAGGGCAGCAGTCGGCCAATGGCGGTCGACTGAAGAGCCCGATCGGCATAAAATTGCTCGATCTGGATCGAGGGGAATACCAGGAGGCTCGGGTAGCTCCGCTTGAGTTCGGCGTAAACTTGGCGCGCCATGATGAGGAAGTTCGGCCACTTGGCCGGGCCCGACTTGGCCAGAAGATTCGCCTCAATCGCATAGGCGAAATACTGCGGGTGGAAACGCGCAATCATGTCCTTGCAGAACGCGATGTAGGTGGCGACGACCCTTGGGTTGTTAAACGACGCGGTATCCCACGGGGCGATGTTTGGCTCGCTGGCGGTGTGCCCCCAATGATCGGCCAGTCCGTTGCGGAGAAAGTTGATCGGTGTCGTTGCGATGTAGACCACGTGCCCGGCGGGCGTGTTGGAAAGTTTGCGGGCAATTTCCCCTTCGACCTCGGCGGCGTACACCTGTGCGGCATCGATTTCCTGCCAAGGTACCCCAGCATCAAAATGGTCTGTTACGAGGTCGGCATCGGTTCGAAGCACCCGATAGGGGAAGGCAATTCCGTCTGTTGAAGCCGCATACGGCCAATCCGTGAACCCCATGGCAAATGTGCGCGGCAGGTTTCCCGGGCTCGTCACGCTGTCTTTGGCGCATGCACTCAAAGCAAGGACGGCAGCAACGAGCATCCCAACGAGACGAGTTCGAGCTTGGATCGGGGACTCCGGTCAGATACGCAAGAGGACTTTCCCAAAGACCTCGCGGTCTTCCAGGAGCCGCTCACCCTCGGCGGCTTGCTCTAACGCGAGCACACGGTCGATCACCGGTGCAAGTTTTCCTTGGGCGAGGAGGTCCAGCAACGTCGCAAGGTCGGCCTTGGCCCACCCATCCGATCCAACGATTGTCTGTTCAAAGGTCCAGAGATAGCGCGCGTCGGTCGTGAGGTTGAATCCGGCGGTCGCCCCACAGCACAGAATGCGACCGCCGAGGGCAACGGACTTCTGGGAGTCGAGCCACGTGTCGCCACCGGTAAAATTGACCACGACGTTGACCCCCCCTGTCCCGGTGATTCGCGGCTTTCCATAGATCTCGCGCACCGCTTCGACGAATCGGGTACGGTGATAGTTGACCCCGTGGTCCGCGCCGAGCGCCTGGAGGCGGGCAATTTTGTCGTCGGAACTGGCGCACGCGATGACCTCGGCCCCGATGAGCTTCGCCAGCTGCACACAAGCGACACCCACTCCCCCCGACGCACCAAGCACCAGGACCCTTTCGCCCGCCTTCACCTGACCTCGCGTGACGATCATCCGATACGCCGTGCCATACGCCAGCGGCAGGGCCGCCGCTGCTTCCAAACTGACGCCGTCGGGGACGCGCACGAGCTGGTTGGCCGCCACCGCGGCAAACTCCGCGCGGCCCCCGTCCGCCGTCTCGCCGATCATGCCGAATCGTTCCCCGTCACGAAACACGGGGTCGATGAGTACTCGGTCACCCGGCTTCCAATCCCGCACCTCCGAGCCAACTTCAGAGACCTGCCCGGCGAGGTCGGAGCCAACGATGACCGGAAAGCTGATTTTGATCCCGGGCATGCCACGGCGGGTGAAGACATCGTGATAGTTGATGGCGGTCGCCACCACTTTCACGGTCACCTCCGCGGGGCCCGGCTTGGGCTCGGGGTGATCGGTTCTGAGTTCAAGTTGGTTGCGATCGCCGTGGCCGCAGGTGAGAATGGCACGCATGGGAGTCCGGGTGGAGGTGTGAGACGGCCGAATCCGGAGACGCCGATAGGTTAATTCCTTCACGGAGTTTATAGAAGGGATCGGGCGACAGGTCTCGAGGCCGGGAGTGCTCTCCGAGGCTCGTCGACCGAAAGTCGCCCGACCGGAAAGGAGGGTCCGTCGCCCGTCCCGGTGTGGAGTGGTTACGTGGAGCGATGGCGGTGGGATCGTGGCACGATTGTTGGTAGGTACTCAGGTCAAGTACCGTCAGAAGCCACGCCACGATCGGAGGACGTTCTCCTATGATATTGTCCCGTAACAACATCGGCTACGACCGCCTGGCCGGGGAGTTGTGGGGACCCCGGCAAGTTGCGCCGGTTCGAGGACAGCGGCCCGACTTACGGCTGGTCACCGCGGAATCGCCTATCCTGTTTCTCCACACTTTGCGACCGAGTGCTCATTCAACCACGCGTCATTCATCTCCCAAACAGAAGGTCGCCGCACTCCACCTCACCTTAATGCGTTAGGCAGCTCTCTCCGTCCCTCCGAGGGTCCGGTCACGCGCCGCCTTGGCGAATCGTGGCATCCCCTTAGGTTTCCGTTCCTCTCGAATCTGCGGACCAGATGAATAGCTTTCGTACGGGAACGCTCTTCGGATACCCGAAGGGCGCATGGCTTATTATCTCCGTGGAGTTTTGGGAGCGGTTCAGCTTTTACGGCATGCTGGCCATTCTCGTGTTGTTCCTCACCGCGAGTCCGGAACGCGGAGGGTTCGGTTGGCGGGACGGGGAGGCCTTGAGCCTCGTCGGCATTTATTCCGGTTTGATGTATGCGCTTCCGGCGCTAGGCGGTTACCTCGCCGATCGCTTCTGGGGCGGGCGACGCGCGGTGAAGTTTGGCGCGAGTGTCATGGTGCTGGGTCACTTCTTGATGGCCGCCCCCGCCTTCTTCCCGTGGGCCATCGAAAAGGTGTACGCCACGCCCATTCACGCGTCGCTGGTCGGCCTCGGGGTTCCGCTGGGGAAGCTCGTTGCACCTGCCGGACTCTCCGCGGCGTTGGCGAGCCTTCCCGAAAGCGGGCGGGGCCACGTCCTCCTCGCATACCACCTCGTTACCGCCAGCTTTTTCACCGCCATCGCACTCCTCATCGTGGGCAATGCCCTCATGAAGAGCACTCTGGCCGTGTTGGTGGGTGATCTTTTTGCCGAGGGGGATGCCCGGCGCGACGGGGCCTACGCGTACTACTACCTGGGGATCGGCCTGGGTGCGATGCTGTCGGGCGTCGTCATCGGCTACGTGGCCCAGGCCTTCGGCTGGCACTTCGGGTTTACCTTCGCGGGGGTCGGCATGACCGTGGCCCTGGGTCTCTACGTCGGGCTCGGGCCGCGATTCCTCGGCGAGGTCGGCCTGACGCCCAAAGCCCTCCGGCACGTGGAACGACCGCCCCCCGTCAGAGCCGTTCGGAGCGCCGACGTCACCACACGATCCATGATCCTCCTGATGCTGGCGCTCTTATTGTTTGTGTTCGAGATCGGGTGGTTTCAACTCTATGGCACGTGGAGCCTTTTCCTCGATCGATCGGTCGATCGAACTGTCGGCACCTTTGCGATTCCGGTGCCGTGGTTCGAGTCGTTCAACTCCCTGCTCGTGCTTCTCGTCACGCCGTCCGTCGCCGCATGGCTGATTCGACGGGAGGCACGCGGGCGCCGCATCGACATCGTCTATCGATATGCGTTCGCACTTGCCCTCGCGGCGCTGGCGAATGCAGCGCTTGGAATCGCCGTGGGGTCCGCCGCCG
>JANYKV010000187.1 GCA_025358055.1 Gemmatimonadota bacterium | reverse complement strand
CCGGCCCCGCGACCCAGCTGACCTTCGGCACCCCGCCGTCCGCGAGCGCCGTGGATGGAACGGTGCTCGGCCAACAGCCCGTGCTGCAATTGAGCGACGTCACCGGCAATGCGGTGAACCAGTCGGGCGTCGTGGTGACGGCGAGCCTGGCGTCGGGGGCGGGAAGCCTGGGCGGAACCCTCACCGCGATGACGAACGGTTCGGGGCTGGCGACGTTCACGAACCTCTCGATCACGGGCACCGTCGGCAGCTACACCATTCAGTTCTCGGCGCCGAGTCTCTCCTCAACAACCTCGGGGGCGATTTCGTTGCTGGCGGGAGCGGCCACCAAACTCGGGTTTGCGTCGGCGCCACCTACGTTCACCGTGAGTGGAACCGCGTTGTCGCCCCAACCGGCCATTCAGGTGCAAGACATTGGCGGTAACTCCGTGAGCACGAGCGGTGTTACGGTCAACGCAACACCGAGCTCCGGAAGTCTGAGCGGCTCGACCAGTGCCGTCACCAACGGAAGCGGCGTGGCCACATTCACCACGTTGGCGCTCACCGGCCCGCCGGGGTCGTATACGA
The DNA here is from genome assembly GCA_025358055.1 of Gemmatimonadota bacterium. GTDB lineage: Bacteria > Gemmatimonadota > Gemmatimonadetes > Gemmatimonadales > GWC2-71-9 > JANYKV01. Next base: position 34,957 of record JANYKV010000187.1, on the reverse strand, counting down.
TCACGTTCACGGCGAGCGGGCTCTCCCCGGTGGTCTCCGCGACCATCACGGTGGGGGCAGGGGCCGCTACCAACCTGGCGATCACGACGCCGCCATCCGCGAACGCGAACGTGGATGCGGTACTCGGCCAACAGCCGGTGGTTCAGCTCCGCGACGCGTCCAACAATCCGGTGAACCAGTCCGGCGTCACCGTCACGGTCGCGTCCACTCCGGGCGGAGTACAGGGGACGCTCAGCGAAATGACCAATGGCAGCGGACAGGCGGTGTTCACGAACCTCAAAATCGTCGGTACGGTCGGGAACTACACGTTGACATTCAGCTCGGCGGGGCTCACGTCGACACCCCCGTCCAGCACGATCGCCGTGGCGATCGGGGTCCCCAGCAAACTGGCGTTCACCACGAGCCCACCGGCCGGCGCCGTCAATGGCCAGGCCCTGGCACCTCAACCGGTACTCCAGCTACAGGATGCCGGCGGCAATCCCGTGTTGCTCGCCGGCACTAACGTGACCGCCGCGATCCAAACGAGTCCGGGTGGTTCTCCGACTTTGGGCGGTACGCTCACGGTCTCGAGCGATGCCTCGGGCGTCGTAACATTCACTAACCTGTCCCTCACGGGGTTGGTTGGTGCCTACACGCTGGCCTTCAGCGGCACTGGGCTGACCACACTTGTGCAGCCGAGCGCGACAACGCTCGCCGCCGGTGCGGCGACGACACTCGCAATGTCGGTGAACCCGTCCAGCAATGCGACCAACGGCGTGGCATTCGGGGTGCAGCCGGCCATTCAGCTCCTGGATCAGAGCACCAACATCGTGACCACCAACGGGGTGATCGTCACGGCGAGCCTATTCAGTGGCCCGGCCGGGACGCTCGGCGGCACGCTCACCGCAACCACCGTGAACGGACTCGCCACGTTCAGCAACCTGGCGATCACCGGTGCAGCAGGGAACTATGTTCTCAACTTTGCGGCACCACCGTCCGTACCGTCCGTTTCTGCGGTGCAGTCTCCGACTGTGGCGGTCGCCGCGGGCGCGGCGACTCAACTAACGATCACCACCATGCCGACAACGGCGACCGACGGCCTGACGATGGCCGCCGGCGTCGTACAACTCCGCGACGGGAGCCTCAACCCGGTGTCCCACCCTGGGGTGACCGTGACGGCCGCCCTGACGAGCGGGGCAGGCGTTTTGGGCGGAACGGTGAGCACGACTACGGATGGGTCAGGAGTGGCCACGTTCTCGAGTCTGGACATCACCGGGACGGTAGGGGCAGGGTACGTCATCACTTTCAGCTCGGCCGGCCTCGGATCCGTGCCCTCGAGCGGGATTACGCTGGGTGTCGGGACGGTTGCAACGCTGTCCTTAACGACTCCGCCCTCCGCGAGCGCAACTAACGGTGTGGCATTCCCGACTCAGCCAGCCTTCAACGCTGTGGACGTTGGCGGGAACCCGGTGCCGAGCGCGCCGATTCTCGCGGTCATCTTCTCGGGAACCGGCTCGTTGACGGGTGCCACTACGGCAACCACTGATGGCTCGGGCAACGCCACCTACAATAACCTCGGCATCATTGGGACGGCGGGCGGCTTCATTCTGTCATTCTCATCCGGAATCGGAACTGTGTCAGCATCGGTTACCCTCGCTGCAGGCGCGGCGAGCTCAGTCTCATTCGTGCAGGCACCACCGACGGCTGCGGCCTCGGGAGCCGTTCTTGCACCGCCAATCATCATCCAAGTTCTTGACTCGGGCGGCAACGCGGTGACGAGCGGTGTGACCGTGACAGCCTCCTTGAACGGTGCGGGAGGCAGCTTGGGAGGTACTGCGAGCCAGGTCACTAACGGGCCCGGGCCCGGTGTCGGGCAGGCCACTTTCAACGACCTCACGGTGACCGGGTCGGGAACGTACACGATCACCTTTACTGTTACAGCTCCTGGTTCACCGTCGGTGACTTCGGTGACCCTGACGATTACCTAGGGCAGCGTATATGGGTAGGAGCTTCTATTGGGTCCCAAGCCGATGGACGCTCCTGCGCCCTTTGGTGTCTCCGCGAACTGTCAAGTGAATGCTCATTGGCTAATCACAATTTCGATAGTCAGGTCGCAAAGTCTTCAACATGGTGCCACCAACGTAGCTCGATCTTCGTCGGTCCAAGAGGGCGTTGCAAGACGGTGTGGAAGCCCCTATGATTAAGGGCTTTGGCTCAATTGCAAACTCTCTCAGGGCACAACCAGCATGGCCACAACCGCTACGAACACACCAGCTCCCCAAGTCGCCACTCAGGAAGCCTCTTCGGTGACCAGGCGGACATCACCGCCTGGCTTCGGACCCGCCAGCGGGCCTTGCTGTGGGGCGGTGGAATCCTGGCCCTGATCGTCTTTGTAGCCTGGTTCATGTTCGAGAGCGGCAGGCGGAAGCAATCGGTGGCGTCGGAGGCCCTGGATCGGGCACGGAACGCAGCCGATCAAGGCAACCTGGCCGCGGCATCAGGCGAGTTCCAGAAGATCTCCCAAAGCTTTTCCGGCACCGATGCCGCCATGCAGGCCATCCTCGCCCTCAATCAAGTCCGCCTCCAGAACAAGCAGGGCCCCCTCGCGGTCGACGACCTCCGGAAGTTTGTGGGTACCAATCCGCCTCCGGCCTTTGGGGCGGCCGCCAACCGTCTGCTCGGAACGGCCCTCGAAAACGGGACCAAGTTCGCCGAAGCGGCAGCGGCCTACGAGAAGTCTTCCGAGTTGGCCGTGGAGGACTACCTGAAGGCGGAGGCGCTCCTCGCTGCCGGCCGGGCGTACCGCCTTTCGGGCAATCGGGAGAAGGCGTTGGCAGCGCTCCGGACAGTGATCGAGAAATATCCCAAGACCGCCAGCAAGTCGGAGGCGGAGGTTCGCCTCGGCGAGATGACCAAAGGCGCCCAGTAGGGCTGGATTAGGGGCCGTTGGTCGAAGAGGTTGCCTGGAGGGGTACCTTTGCGTCGTTAGGTCTAGTACGTATAAGATGTATTATGTTTAGTTGCCACGTGGAAAAGTGTGCAAAACTCCTAAATCCATCCACACCACTCTTCCTGCGGTCTCTGGCAAGCTTGTTTGTAACTACGGAGACAATGGTAGGAGCTGCTGCTGCACGAGTTCGCCAGCCCAAACAGACCACCCGTTTCCCTAGCTCTCGATTACACCCCGAAACACGATCCTGCCCTCCCCGCAGAGCCAGGCTCCCTCGCGTTCGGCTTCTGCCAGCGCTCCAGACACTGTCAGGATTCCGCCGCCGTGAGTCTCGAAGCTCAGCGGCAGGTCGGCCAGGCCCGCTCCGGCAAGTGCGAATGCCGCAGCCACCGAGCCGGTGCCGCAAGCCAGGGTCTCGTTTTCGACCCCTCGCTCGTAGGTGCGGATCCGCCAGCGGCCGACAGACTCCCCCGACGCCGGACTGACAAAGTTTACGTTCGTGCCCTGGGGGGCAAATGCGGGGTCGTGACGCAGGGCTCGGCCCCGGGAGACCACGTCCACGGTGGTCATGTCCTCCACCCGAATCACCAGGTGCGGAACCCCCACGGTCCCGAAGTAGCCGGCCGACTCCCCCGGGAGCCGAGGCAGGTCCACCGCCTGGGGCGGCTGGAACCCTGGCAGCTGGAGTTCGGCCGAGTGGCTGGGGCCGACACAGCGCGTTTGCATGGTGCCGGCGTCCGACTCGAGGGTCATATGGGCGGGATCCGCCATCTCCAGGAAGGCGGCCAGCCGGGTCACACAGAGGGCCGCATTCCCGCAGAGCGCCACCCGCGACCCGTCGGCGTTGTAGTAGACCATCCGGACCGCCCGGCGCTTGGTGGGCGAAATGAACACCACCCCATCCGCTCCGATACCGTTCCGGCGGTGACAGACCGCCACGATGCGGGCAGCCGGCCAACTCTCATCCGTGACGCGATTGTCGAAAATGACGAAGTCATTGCCGGACCCGGTCATTTTATAGAAGATGTGTCCCTTCATATCCCGCCAAAGATGAATGCCAGGCGAAGCCACCACACCATCCAGATGGCTTCTCGCATAATTTTTCGGTTCATCTTGCTCTGCCCTGCCACCCGGTCGGTGAAGACGATCGGAATTTCCGACAGCTTGAACCCCTTGGTCCAGGCGCGGAAGCTCATCTCAATCTGAAAGGCGTATCCATTGGACCGAATTTTGTCCAAGGGAATTGCTTCGAGAACCCGCCGGTGAAAACACTTGAACCCGCCGGTGGCATCGGTCAGCGGGAGCCCCGTGACCACGCGTACGTATTGGTTGGCGCCGAACGACAGCAAGAGACGGGACATCGGCCAGTTGATGACGTTGACCCCGGTGAGGTACCGGGAGCCTAGTACCAGGTCGGCCGTTTCGGCCGCGGCGATCAGGTCGGGCAAAAATTTTGGGTCGTGCGAAAAATCCGCGTCCATTTCGAACAGCAGGTCGTATTTCCGCTCGAGTCCCCACTGGAAACCGGCGAGGTACGCCCGGCCCAGTCCGTCTTTGATCTCCCGGTGGAGCACATACACTTTCGACATCGCTTGCGCGAGTTGATCGGCGATCGCTCCGGTGCCGTCCGGGGAGTTGTCGTCGACCACCAGGACCTCCAGCCGGGAGTCCTGGGCCAGAATTGCTGGAACCACCTCCGCGATGTTGCGGGCCTCGTTGTAGGTGGGAAGGACCACCAGGAATCGCTCAGCCACCCACGGTCTCCCGGCGCTGGAGAAATCGGGGGGCCACGAGCAGCGCCAGGGTGAGGAGACAGGAGACCAAACTCAGGAGCTTTGCCTTGGAGTAGACGGCGCTCGCGAAATCGAAATGCACCTCACGGGCCCCGGATGGGACGGCCACGCTAAGGAGGGCGTTGTCGGCTCGCAGCAACGGCGCCGGCGTGCCATCGATGGTCACGTGCCAGTCCGGAAACCAGTTCTCCGCCACGACGAGGTAGGTTTGCCGGGTGTCTCGCCCGTCCAAGCTGACGGTCATGTGGCCCGGCTTCCAGTCGGAGATACGGGCCTTCAATGTTGGAGGCGCCGCGGCGGTGGGTACCGGATCGGGCGAGACGCTGGCCGTATCGGGATAGAGGACCACCGACAGTGCCGGAAACCGCGGGTTGACAGCGGTCGGGACGATTTGCTCCTCTTTCACCTTGGCGGCGGCGCTCATTACGTGAACGTAATTCGGAATGGTGTCCGCCTCGTAGAGGACCCCCGCCCGCCCGCCGGTCGCGGGTACGGAGCCGAGGACCTTGTGGTAGCCCGGTAGCTGTTGCGCCGCACCGAGCAGGATGTACCGAATCCCGTAAAGATCCCAGAGATTCGGATTGATCTGATTCCTCCAGAGGTTTTTTTCACCCAGCAGGTCGTCGAAATACCGAATTTCGTTGCCGTGATATCCGAGCAAGGTCGGAACCCCCCACGCCAAGAGCGCGCCCGGCTCGTACACGGAGAGTTGACCATATCCGCCGCCCGGATGCCAGACCCGGTACGGAAGCGGCGTATTCCGGAGCCGGCTGATGATCTCATCCTCTCGGAAGGTCTCCTTTGCCGGCGGATAGAACTTCGTGAAGTCGCGCAAAACGCTCCAGTTGTCTCCGAGGATCAGGGCAACGATCACGTAGGGCGCGACGGCCCGGGGTATCTTTTTGTATGCGACCGCGGCCAGCACCGCCCCTCCGATGATAGTGACGATGAGCAGCCGCAGGGATCCGTCGCGCAGGCCATCGCCATTCGCGATCACTCGGTCGATGGCCTCAGTCGGTGCGAGACTCGTTGCCACGCCTTGCAGCACTCCCCCGGCGCCGAGCAGTGCGAGAAGCCCCATAGCGCCGCACATGATTCCCAGTGTCTTGGGCTTTACTTGTCCTCGGAACAATTGATCCAAACCGAAGGCCGCAAAAAGGCACACCACCATCGTCGGCAAGTAGAACGCCATCCCCGCGGCGCGCACCTTTTTCATCATCGGCATGACTTCGTACCACAGCCGGTAGAACGGCGTGTGCCCGCCGAAGGAAACGAGCAGGAAGAGGCCGCCGATGATCGTGAGCCCCCACATCAGCTTTCGTTTGGACCGGTCTCCCCACCCGAGCGCCGCCAAGATGACGATGATCGCGCCCAAATACTCGGTGTGGAGCTTCATACCGTTCTGGCCCCAGTAGCTGCGCAGCACGCCGTTGAACTGCGGCAACACGGTCGTCATGATCTCCTCGACCGGCATGGCGTATCCGGTGGCGTATTCCCACCCGGTGCTCGGACCCGTCGCGGCTCGCGGAGAGAACGGGATGTATTGCAGGAATGGAATGATCTGAATCGCGGCGAGCCCGGCGCCGAGCACGACGGCTCCGAGGGCGGCGGCGAGTGCGAAGGGCCAACGAACGCTTGGGTGGCGCTCGGGGTGCCAAAACAGGAGATACAGGGTCCAGATGCCCGCCGCAACGAGGAGGTAGTACACCATTTGGAAATGCGGGCTGATCAACCCGAGGCCGACGCCGAGAGCGACCATTCCGTAGCCCACCCACCGCCCGTCTCGGATTGCGTAGAGGAGACCGAGGAACACGAGTGGGGCGAGGCTGGCGACGATCATCTTTCCATCATGCCCCGGGCTCATCTGAGAGGCGATCATCCCACTCAGCTCGTAGCCCACTCCGGCGCCGACGGCGGCTGCCCACGACACGCGGAGGGCGCGAGCGAACGCATAGAGGGTACAACCGGCCAGGAACAGGTGAATCGCGATCTGGACATTCATCGCGGTGTCGACCGGGAGAACATACCGCAGCCACGCGGTTGGGTAGAAGATTTCGCCGTGGCCCGCGGCGATGAATGGGAGGCCACCCATGATGAACGGGTTCCACTGCGGCACCGATCCGGTGGCCCGGAACTGTTCCGCGCCGAACACGCGGAAACCATAGCCCGCGATGAGTTGGTCGTCCCCGAGGTTCACCTGGCCGCTGAGCATGGGATAGCACAAGGTGGCCGCGGCGATCAAGAAGATCAGCGCCGCCACCAGCGCGGGGGCACGGGGTTCGAAGGCCGGCGGACTCCCGGAATCAGGGTGAGACACGCGTCGACTCCCGTAGCGTGGAGAAATAGAACGGTGCCGCGGCGACCAGCTCAGTCACCGTGAGGATCAAGCGGGATGCGATACTGACGACCACGGCCGGCCCGGCGCCGAGGTAGGGCTTGAGCATGGCGAAGAGAATGCCTTCGCGCACGACGAGGCCCCCGGGCGCCACCAGGGCCAGGAGCCCGAGAGTATACCCCAACGCAAAGATCCCGCACGCCGCGCCAAGGGGAAGGGTGGGCGGATTGCCAAGCCCGCGCGAGAGGGCCCAGAGCGAAGCGCCATAAGTGAGCCAACTCGCCGTGGTGAGAACGACACTCGTCGCGAGGGTGCGGAGCGGCAGGACGCGAAGCTCTCGCAACTGGGGCACCCGCGTTTGCAGCTGGCGAATGAGCCAGGGCCAGGCAAAGGCCGCCAAGGTCGCGATCGCCGCCCCCGCCGCAACGGCCAGCCACGCCGGTGACGCGCTCGCGGGCATGGTTACGAGGACGACCACCACTGCGGCCCCGATGCCGAGGCCTTGAATGACAACGGCCGACGCCGTCGCCGCCCAGGCGGGCACTCCACGACGGGTTGCCAGCACCACCATACCCGTGACGCTCCAGACCTTTCCCGGCACGTACCGGCCTAAGTTCGCCACAAACCAGATGGTCGCCAGGGACAGGAGCGGGAGTCGCTGACCCCAACCCGACAAGATCACCCGCCAGGAAACCACCTGCAGACCGTACGTTGACCATGCGAGCAGTAGGGATAGGGCCATCCATCCGAGCTCGAGGTGAAACTCAAAAGAGGTTGCGCGGAGTTGGGCCCAGTTGAGCGCTAGCGAGCGCCCGACGTACCACGCCACGATCAAAAAGACCACGAACTGGATGGTCTTCGGAAGCCAGGACTTCACCGCCATCGCCGCCGGCTCTGGAGCTCTCCGGTCATCAGGCTTTCACAAATCGGTACAGAATGGATCGGGCCAGAAGCGGCACCATCGGAATCGGCGGATGGAAGTACGTCCCGCCGGTCGCATCCAGTCGGAAGCCGCACATGCCGCCGAGCGCGGTCATGGCCTGGCGGGTCCACGAGTAGATGTGTCCCTGACGATCCGGGATCCGGAAGAGGTTCCAGATCAGCTCTTTCAGGTGGTAGGGATTGGGAACCGACACGACCAACACGCCGGGGTCCTTGAGCACCCGATGGATTTCGCGCAATGCAGTGAACGGGGCCGGCACATGCTCCAGCACCTCGATACAAAACACGTGGTCGAAAGTCGCGTCGGGAAATGGGAGCCCTTTGGAGACGTCCTGAATGAGAATTTCAGGGCCGGCGAATTCAGGAGTTATGTCGACCCCCTGGTACTTGATACCTTCCGGGAGGTATCGCTTGAGACCCCCATCTCGGCACCCGATGTCCAGCACCGCCGCCCCGGGGCGGACCCCGGCGATCGCGGAGGCCTTCGCGAAGCGCATTCGCTCTTCCCCGCCGTGACGCCAGCGGGCCCGCGCCTGATAAAACTGGGTGAGGGACGGGGGGGAAAAATGATCTTGCGTGACGGGCATCTGCGTCGGCCTCGGCGAAGGAGCCTTCGAATCAAGGCGGAAGTTAATGGTTTAGCGCCCGTTCATACCAGGACTCACATCGGGCGGCGACAGCGTCGGGGGCGAGTCGAACCCGCAGTCCCGATCCCAGCAACTTGGCCGCCTCGGTTGCCTTGGAATCGTTCGAGAGGGCCAGCAGTTCTCCGGCGACGGCGTGTGCCGAGGGGTCGGTCACTCGGCAAGCCGCGGTTCCGTCGGCAAGATCGAGCACTCCCCCACCGTCGCGGCACATGACGACGGGGACGCCACTCATCAGCGCCTCGGCCGCCACCAGTCCGAACCCTTCTCCGACGGCCGGAAAGAGCATCAGGTCCGCCTGGTTTAGCAGGTCGGGAATACGGTCCGGTGCCACCGAGCCGAGAAACACAATACTGGACTGCAACCCATTGGCGTTCACGAGCGCTTCGAGACTCCCCCGCTCCGGCCCGTCGCCCACGATCGTGAGCCGAAGTGCCTTGCCGCGACGGTGTGCCTCGATGAGGGCGCGAATGGCCAAGTCGACCCGTTTCTGGGGGATGAGCCGGGAGACGAGTATCACACCCGACCCACCGCTCGACCAACGAAACCGCGACGTGTCGACCGGCATGGGTTGTACGCAGTCCGCGGGAATGGTTCGGCCGGTTGCCGATCGCACCCATTCCGCCGCGGTTCGCGACACGGTTGTCAGTACCTGGGCCCGGCGTAGCACGGGCGCCGCAACCCAACGCGCGAGTAGGCGCCCATGCAGCAGTTTCGCATCGGTCCCATGGAGGGTGAGAACTAACGGCACGCCGGGAGGCGCGGCCAGTCCGCCGGGAACCCACCAATGCGCGTGCACGACGCACGGATCCGTCCCCGCGCGAGCCAGAGTCTGCGCGGCTGCTCGGAGACCCCGGTGCAGATTCCAGAGGGCCTGGATCCCTCGAGGGCTGCGAAGGGCATCCATCATCGCGCCGGTGTAAGCAAAACGTTCCCAGTCGGGCCTGGCATAGCGGACGCGATGGATCACCACGCCGTCGAGCTCTTGGAGGCCGGCTTTGCCGGCGTCGCTCGGGGCTACCACGGTGACGGCGTGATTTCGCTTCAGGAGGGCAACGGCCAGCGGGTGGAGGAAATTGCCGGCGACATCACCCGAGAATCGGGGATAATTGTGGGTCAGGAAAACGATGCGCACCCGCTATTCCCGGATGGTCGGTGAGCGATCGCGCGAAGCCTTGGCAAGCTCGCGATTCTCCTCCCGAAGGCCGGCGATCAACTCGCCCACGAATCCGAAGCCGAACAGAGCAATTCCGCTGATCACCATGGTCTCCACCAAGTTCAGCAGCGGCCGGAAACCGATTCCATAGCCGAAACGGAGGACCAGCGCCACGATCCCCGCCAGAAATCCGACCAAGAAAAGGAAGGCGCCCGCCACGCCGAAGAACAGCATCGGCTTCCGGCCGAAGCGGAGCTGAAACCAAACCGAGAGGAGGTCGAAGAGACCGATTGGAATCCGGGTCCAGGTGAACTTGGACACCCCGGCGGTCCGCGGGTAGAGTGGCACGGGTCGCGAGGTCAGTCGGTAGCCGTCCGCCGCGGCGATCACGATCATGTACCGATGCCAATCGGGTCGGAGCGGAACGCTGCGCATCACCTCTTCTCGGAAGGCCTTGACCGAATTGAGGTCTTCGACCTGCACTCCGAACAGCAAGCGGCACAGCCGATTGTAGACGGCGGACACGAGGGCCTTTTCGTACTTCCCTTGCTTCGTCCCCGTGACCATGTCGGCTTCGCCATCGAGGATGGGCTGGACGAGCGTCGGGATGTCCTCCGGGCGATACTGCAGATCGGCGGGGTAGAACACGAAGATGTCACCATGGGCGGCGTCGCCGGCACTCCGGAGCGCATCCGCGATGCCCCGCTGGCGGCGATGGGTGACCACCACCAGCCAGGGGTATTCGCCCGCGAGTCGGCGCAATACCTCCGCGGTTTCGTCTCGGGAGCCATCGTTGACGATCACGACTTCGAACGAAAACCGAGCCTTCCCCAGCGCGTCCGCACACTGCGCGACAAACTCCGCTAGGTTGTCCGCCTCGTCCTTGGCCGGAACCAGGATGCTGACATCGACCGCGGCCTGACTCACACGCGTTTCCGCATTCGGGCCGGTAGGATACCGAGTTGATCGCGGTACTTGGCCACGGTGCGGCGCGCAATCTGAATTCCCTGCTCCTGGAACAGATGGACGATCTGCTGGTCGGTCAGGGGTTTCCCAGGGTCCTCTTCTCCCACCATTTTTTGGAGCTTCGCGCGAATCGAACGCGCGCTGGCGTCTTCGCCCGAGGCGGTGCTGAGCGCGCTCGAGAAGAAGAACTTGAGCGGGAGCACACCTCGCGGGGTCTGGACGTATTTTTCGTTGGTAACGCGGCTGACGGTCGACTCGTGCATGCTGATGACTTCCGCCACCTCGCGCAACGTCAGCGGTTTTAGGAACTCCACTCCCTTTTCGAAGAACGCGCGTTGTCGATCGACGATGAAATTCATGACCTTGAGCATCGTCTGTCGCCGCTGTTCGATCGCCTGAATCATCCAGTTGGCGCTATTCATCTTGGCGGCGATGAATTCGCGGTTCTCCGGTGTCAGACTCTTCTTGTCCCGCGCGATTTCTTGATACGACTTGCTGAGCCGCAGGCGCGGCATGCCCGTATCGTTGAGAAACACGTGGTATTGGCCGTCGATCTTGTCGACGATCAAATCCGGGATGATGTAGCCGTCTCCTCGGTCGGTGTATTTGAGCCCCGGCTTCGGATCGAACCGAGCGAGTGAATCCGCGGCCGTTTGCACGGCGAATGGTTCGACCCCATAGCGTTTCGCAAGATCGTTCCACCGGTGCGCGATGAGGTCTTGGAACGACTCCGATACCAATCGGAACCCCAATTGGTCCGCCTCCCCGGCTTCCTTGAGCTGCAGCAGCAGGCATTCTTGCAGGTCCCGCGCCCCGACCCCGGGCGGGTCCAGACGCTGAATGATCCGGAGCACCTCCTCGACTTCGGCCAGCTCGAAGGCGGGAATCGGCGGCGGCGGCGGCGTTTCCTCTTTCTCCCGGTCCTCCTCATCCGCGGACTCGCTCGATTGGGACCGAAGCGTCAGGACCTCGTTGACCGACCCCAGGATCTCCTCGAGGGTCGCACTCAGGTATCCCTCGTCATTGATATGGCCGAGAAATTCCTCGCCCAGGAACTGCTGGCGCGGTGTGAGGGTGAGGAACTGCAACTGCTCGCGCAGATGGTCGATGAGGTTCTTGGTCTCGACGCACACCGGCTCCACGTACTCCAGCTCCTCGTACTGCTGGCGCGTACCGCCCACGTCGAATCCGTTGAGCAGGATCTCTTCCCAATCGATTTCCTCGGCTTTTTCGGACTTCTCCTTTTCTTTCTCTTTCTCCTGCTCCTTATTGGTCTCGGAATTCTGTTCCTCGTCTTCGGGCTCGAGCAACTCCAAGAAGGGATTGACCAACAGCTCCTGCTTGAGGTGCTGCTGGAGGTCCATCATCGGCATATACAGCATGTCCATCGCCTGGTACAGACGAGGATTGATCCGAAGTTCTTGCCGGAGGCCGGTATGCTGGGACAGTCCAGTCTTCACGCCTGATTCTCCATCCGGGTCCGGAGGCGTGTGGTCAACGTCGGCCCGAGGTAGAGGTCCGCCACTTGATCGTTGAACACGAGGTCTCGCACCGAGCCCGAGGCCTGCACCGCTCCTTCATACATGATATAGGCTCGATCGACGATTTCGAGGGTTTGTTCGACGTTGTGATCGGTAATGAGCACTCCGATGCCCCGATGCCGCAGGCCGGCTACGATCGTTTGAATGTCATGGACCGCAATCGGATCGACTCCGGCGAACGGTTCGTCGAGTAGCATGAATTTCGGTTCGGTCACCAGGGCCCGGGTGATCTCGAGCCTCCGCCGTTCCCCGCCGCTCAGCGAATAGGCCCGGTTGCGACGGAGGTGCTTGATCGAGAGCTCATCCAACAGAATCTCCAATCGCTGGCGCCGTTCGTCCCGAGTGAGATCAAGTGTCTCGAGGATCGCGAGGACATTCTCCTCCACCGACATCCGGCGAAAGACCGAAGGCTCTTGGGCGAGGTATCCAATGCCCGCCCGGGCCCGTTTGAACATCGGGGCGTTGGTGAGATCCTTGTCATCCAAATGGATCCGACCGGAATCTGGTCGGATCAAGCCCGTAATCAAATAGAAGGTCGTTGTCTTCCCCGCCCCGTTGGGGCCCAACAAGCCGACTATTTCACCCTGGGAAACCTCCACTTCCACATCCTTCACGACTTGGCGGCGCCGGAAGCTTTTGTTGAGCCCTTCACACCAGAGTCTGCTACCGCTCCCGATATTGGCTGCTCGCCCAAGGGTCAAATCAGGCGCGGTCATGGCGTTTTCCGTGTGCGAACGCTGTCGGCCTTGGTGGAGTCCGTTTTAGCCTTCTTTGGGGCGGCGGGCTGCACGTGGATGCCATCAACCTTTCCCCGAGAGAATACCGTTTCCACTCCCGTGCTGTCGCCCGACAACATGGTCACGAGAATGAAGTCCGCGCGGGTATAGTTGATCGACGGTTTCTTCACGGAGTCCGGCGGCACGAGCGCTTTCATGGAATCCACCGCGGGTTTTGTTTTTTCATCGCTTTTGGCCTTTCCATCCGCGATCCGGTAGAACGACTTGGCGCCGGTACGGGCCTCGAGCTGTTTGAGCGCGGTGCGCTTGGTGCCCGCCGAATCGTGCTGTTCGAACCGGGCCACGACCGTATCACCCGACATCCAGTCTCGCTTTCCGGTCGCCGAATCCGGCTTGGTGCCCAGCCAAGCTCGTCGGAAGGCCCGGGCTTCCCGGAGGGCCTGATCCGGGGTATCAAACACCAGCGAGTCGGCGTCGATGTCGTAGTCGGCGGAGTGCGCATGCGGGCGCACTTTCTTTCCCCATGCGATGGTGCGCTGAAGTTTCTTGGCTTCGATATCCAGTCCGATCGTATCTCCGACCATGTCCAGCGTCCCGTTTACGAGGTGCCCATTGCCCAGTGCGGCGACATAATTCAGCTCTTTCTGCCACAGCCTCAGGTTGATCCGCTCGCCCGTCAGTGTGAAGCTGTCCGAAGCGACCCGCCGCATCGACGCGTGATTGATGAGCGAGCCTTTATTGCCTTTGCCGGTGTCCAGAAAGAGCGAGTCCCCTCGCCCCAACAAATCACTGCGATCAATGGTGACCGTGCCACCCGCCCATACGCGGTCGTTGCCCTTCATCCGGACCCGGTCGCCGATGATGATGTAGGGCTCCGCCGGCTTGCCGACGGAGTCATCCACGGCATACTCGATCGTGGGTCGCTGCACGGCGTACACCTCGGTGGTGTCGCGAATTCGAACCACCTTCCGGTAGTAGTCGACCGAAGGGCCTTGCAGCTTCGACCGATTCTTGAGGTTGGTGTAGTGAACATTCCCCCGCCACTCCCAACGCTCGCCGTCTTTGTAGTACGTGCCGAAATCGGCCTCCATCGTTACCGAAGTGTCGCGATACTTCACGGTGCCGATCCATTGGAACACGTTGCCTTGGTATGACGCCACACTGTCACTCGACATGAAGACCTTCTGCCCGCGACAGTGCATCCGAACATGCCCGCCGGCGAAATGATTTTTGACCCCCGGGACGGTTTCCACCGTCACCCCGTTGCGGTCCACGTTGTCGAGTTCGACCTGACAACCTCCGCCGGAGATCGTGTCCTTCCTGGCCTGCTGCGCGGAAAGCCCCGCGTCCCAGAACAGCCCAACGCCACCGCACAAGAGCAGCCTCCATTTCATTGGCCGGGCACCAACATTCCTTTGCCCTTCTGGCGGCCCTTCGGTTGCTTGACGGTGACGTTTTTGAAATCTGGGTCCGAGGTAAAGGCGTTGCCTTCCATGTGCTCCTGCGGCGTGTCATAGACGAAGGCCGTATCGGACCGCACCAGGTTCAGGACCTTGTCGAACACGAGGTGCTCCGTGCGCAGCCGCTTGCCTTCGGTCGAGATCAGCACGACCTCACCGCGGGCATCCAGAGATCCCTGCACCAACGAATAGGTGCCCCGCCGGGCGGTGAGGGTGGATGTTTGGCTGCCGGCCGAATTGAAGAACGTCACATGGAGGACGCGGAGTTCGGCGATCTGGCGCAGCTGGTAGATGTAGGCAGTATCCGCCACGACGATGCTGCGCCGGACTCCTTCCTGCGTGATGACCGTCGTCATGTGCTGCATCACCTGGTCGGCACTGTCGGCCACCCGCATGGCCACTTCGGGGGGTGTCGGATCCTTGGTGCAGGCCGGTGTGAGCCCCGCGGCGAGGACAAGGAGAAGGAGGTACCGAACTCCGCCGGGCCGGCCCATCATACTGCCCCCGCCCGCAGAAGATCGTGCAAATGCACCACCCCGATGACCACCTTTTCATCGCTCAGCACCGGCACCGCCATAATACCGGCACGCTCCATGAGCCCGACCGTCGCGGCCGCGAAGTCATGCGTCTCAGCGGTCTTGGGCGTCGTGGTCATGACCTCTGAGGCCCGGAGGCCGAGAAATTCACCGCTGCGCTCCGCGATGCGACTGAGATCCCCGGCTGTAATGACGCCGCGAAGGTGTCCGTCTTCCGTGATGACGGCCAGCCCGCGCTGGTGGGCCAGCGCTATCACCACCTCGCGCATCGTAGCGCTCGGAGGCAACGTGTTGTTCGCCGGGACCATGACGTCTCGGACGCGAAGGAGCAAACGGCGGCCCAGTACTCCCCCGGGATGGAGCGCGGCAAAGTCTTCTCGCCGGAACCCCTTCTCCTCCAACAAAGCCACGGCGAGGGCGTCCCCAAGAGCGAGTGCGACCGTAGTGCTCGTCGTCGGCGCGAGGTCGTGCGGGCAGGCCTCCTCGGAAACGCCGGCGTCGAGTACGACGGTGGCGCACTTCCCCAGGCTCGAGTCTCGACCGCCGGTCAAGGCGATGATGGGAACCTCCATCCGCTCCAAGAAACCAAGCAAGCCAAACAATTCCTCCGATTCCCCGCTCTTGCTGAGGACCACGACGAGATCCCCTTTCCCTACGATGCCCAAGTCACCATGAAGGCTGTCGACCGGATGGAGATAGGAGGCCGGCGTGCCGGTCGAGGTGAAGGTAGCCGCGATCTTTCGAGCGATGAGGCCCGACTTGCCTACGCCCGCCACGATCACTCGTCCTGTGCATTGCTTGAGCAGCCCCACCGCGCGGGCAAATTCATCGGTGAGTCGGGATGCGGCCTCGCGCAGAGCGGCCGCCTCGAGCAAGAGTACTCGGCGCCCGGCCTCCACTCGCGTGGCGTTCATCATGCGACTGGGCTGCCGGTATAGGGTGCGATTGCCCGCTCCCATTCTCCGCGGGCCTTGAGCAGGGCTTCCACGACCTCACGCACCGCGCCATGCCCGCCCGGTCGGGTCGTCACGAACGCTGCAAGGCGTTTGATTTCCTCGACGGCGTTGGCGACCGCGATGGGAAGACCGACGCGCTGCAGGACTTCCGCATCGGCCAAATCATCGCCGACAAACGCCATGTGCTCCCAGCCGAGGCCCCGACGGGCCAGCAGCGCCTCCACCGCCTCCAGCTTTCCGATGGCGGGAACCTGCAGCACCTCGCGAATCCTGAGCTCGCTGGCTCGCAACATCGTCGCGGCCGATTCACGGCCGCTCACCCACACCACGTCGATCGACGAACCTCGCAACAGGCCCAGCCCGAGGCCGTCTTGGATGTCGAATCGTTTGAACTCCACCCGCACACCCTCGACCAACCCGATGACGATCGAGTTGTCGGTGAGAACACCGTCGACATCGAGCCCGAGCAGTCGGATTCGGCGGGCAACGTTAGAACTGACCATGGGTCGTTTCCCGATCGCGGGCCGCTTCCCACAGGTTCAGGGTGCGGCGCACGAGCCATTCCAAGCGGTCCAACGGCCATTGGGTCGCCGAGTCGCTCGCCGCCCGCGCCGGATCGGGATGGGTCTCGAGGAAGAACCCGTCGGCCCCGCTCACCGCTGCCGCCGCGAGGAGATCTGGAATGTGTTGCCGCAGGCCACCACTCGTGCCCCCGTCGCCGAGTCCGGGCTGCTGAACCGAATGCGTGGCGTCGAAAACCACGGCGCTTCCGAGCGACCGAAGTCGGGCCAAGTTGCGGAAATCCACCACCAAATCTCCGTAGCCAAAGAAGGTGCCCCGTTCGGTGACGGCCAGATCGGTGCTTCCGCCCGACCGCACCTTTTCGACCGCTCCCGCCATGGCATCGGAAGACACCCACTGCCCTTTCTTGATGTTCACCGGCTTCCCAGTTCGCCCCGCTGCCAGCAGCAAGTCGGTTTGCCGACAGAGAAACGCGGGAATTTGTAGCACATCGACGACCTCGCCGGCGACCTTCGCCTGTCCGCTTTCGTGAATGTCGGTGAGCACAGGCAGTCCACTCTCGAGTCGCACCCGCTGCAAAACCCGCAGCCCCTCATCCAATCCGGGGCCGCGCGCGCTTTCGATTTTCGCGCGGTTGGCCTTGTCGAAGCTGGCCTTGAAGCACACCGGCAGATGAAGTCTTTCCGCCAAGTCGGCCAACCGCTCCGCCACGCGGGGGAGGGCGTCGCCGGATTCAATCACACAGGGGCCCGCGATCAGGAAAGGCCTCTGGGTGAAACTCCAGCCCGTCACCGAGAGACGCCGACCATCTCCGCGGAGCCGAGCGGACGAGTCGTCGTTGGACCATGACGCCGGGCCTTCGCCGCCCCGACGAAGGCGTGGAACAACGGGTGCGGGCGATTCGGCCGCGATTTGAGTTCAGGATGAAACTGGCATCCGAGGAACCAGGCGTGGTTCGGCAATTCGATCACTTCCACTAGGCTTCCATCGGGGGATTGGCCCGAGAGCCGGAGCCCGTGTTCGGCCAAGACGTCACGGTACGCATTGCTCACTTCCCACCGATGCCGATGCCGCTCGCTGATTTCGAGGGCGCCGTAAGCTTGCGCCGCGCGCGAATTGGGTCGCAGCCGTGCGGTATACGCGCCCAACCGCATGGTGCCCCCCAGGTCCGTGACATCCCGCTGGGACGGCAGGAGCGAGATCACGGGCGATTCGCATTCCGGTTCAAACTCGGTGCTGTTGGTTCCGGTGAGGTGACACACGTTCCGGCCGAACTCGATGATCGCGATCTGCAGTCCGAGGCAGATCCCGAAATACGGGAGATCATTTTCCCGAGCCCACCGAATGGCCTCGATCATGCCATCGATCCCGCGAACGCCGAAGCCGCCCGGCACCAGAAGTCCGTCGCAATCACCGAGGAGCTGCCCCGCGGTTTTAGCATCGGTGAACTTGTCGCTCGACAACCATGCGATGTCGATGCCGACGTCATGCGGGATGCCGCCATGAAGCAGCGCTTCTTGCACCGATTTGTACGCGTCGTGCAGGTCGGTGTACTTCCCGACCACCGCGATCTTCACGCGCTCGGTCGGCTCCAGGATCCGCTGGACCATCCCGGTCCAATCGAGGAGATCGGGCTCGCGCGTTTCCAAGTGCAGCCGGGCGCAAACCTCACGGTCGAATCCTTGCTCATGGAATCGGAGCGGAATTTCGTAAATGGACCGCACATCGGGGCTCTCGATGACACAACCGAAATCGACGTTACAAAACAGCGCGATCTTCCGTTTGATGTCCGGAGAAAGCGGGCGTTCACTGCGGCAGACGAGCATGTCGGGTTGGATTCCAATTTCCATCAGGTCACGAACCGAGTGCTGCGTCGGCTTGGTCTTGAGCTCACCGGCCGCCGCGATCCAGGGGACCAAGGTCAAATGGATGAAGAGCGCATTCTCCCGCCCGACTTCTTGGCGGAACTGGCGGATCGCTTCCAGGAACGGGAGCGACTCGATGTCACCCACGGTGCCGCCGATCTCGGTGATCACGACATCGTGCGAGGGCGCAGTTCGCCGAATCGCCTGTTTGATTTCGTCGGTGATGTGCGGAATCACCTGCACTGTCGACCCGAGGTACTCGCCCCGGCGTTCTTTGTTGATGACGGTTTGGTAGATGCGGCCGGTGGTGATGTTGTTTTGTTGCGAGAGGGAGCGATCAATGAACCGCTCGTAGTGGCCGAGATCGAGGTCGGTTTCGGCGCCATCGTCGGTGACGTAGACCTCGCCGTGCTGAAACGGCGACATGGTGCCGGGATCGACATTGATGTAGGGGTCGAATTTCTGCATCGTGACGTTGAGGCCTCGCTCGACGAGCAAGCGACCGAGCGACGCCGCGGCGATTCCCTTGCCAAGCGAGGAGACCACCCCGCCCGTCACGAAGATGTACTTGGTGGCACGATCGGGTGCTGTCATCGACTCGTCTCCTGAGTGGCGGACCAGTGGGCCTCGGCTCGACGCAAATCGTCGACGGTGTCGACCCCAGGCAGAACTGGCGCCTCCAAGCGCGCCACGCCAATGGTCAACCCGTGCTGTAACGCTCGCAATTGCTCGAGTCGTTCGGCCAATTCGAGGGGGGACGGGGGAAAACCTACCCAGCGAGCCAGCGCGGCTCGGCTGTATGCGTAGACGCCGAGATGTTGCCAATACAATCCGGCGGCAGAATCACTGGGGTCGCGCAGAAACGGGATCGGCGCTCGAGAAAAGTAGAGCGCTCGGCCGAACACATCAAGAACAACCTTGACGCGCGCCGGGTCAGTCGCGTCGCGCGGGTCGAGCGGGGCCGCCGCGGTACCGACGTCGTCCCCTCGACGTACCCGCTCCACGGAGCCGCGGATCGCGGGCCCCGGGACGAAGGGTTCGTCGCCCTGAATGTTGACGATGATGTCATATCCAGCGAACTCGGGCCGCTCCGTGACTTCGGCGACTCGGTCGGTGCCAGTCGGATGGGTATCGCGAGTGAGGATCGGTCGGAACCCCGCGCGCCGAACCACCTCCGCAACCTCTGGGGCCTCCGTCGCCACCACGAGTTCGTCCACCACGGCCAGCGAGGCAACGCGCCGAGTGACGCGGACCACCAGAGGTTCGCCAGCGAGGAGCTGAAGAGGCTTATGAGGGAGTCGGGTCGAGGCTAGGCGCGCGGGAATGACGCCGAGAACAGACATGCTGCAAACTAACCAAGCGGTGGGCTTGAGTCAAAAGTCGTGCCGCACCTCTTGACAAATCCTAAGACTCAATTGGGCAATAGCTTAGGTCAAGGCTTCTCCGGAACGGCCCCGGCCTTCTGGCGTTGCTGCTTGGCCTCATCACGAAACTTCTTCCCGAGATCGGCCGCGGCCTTGTGCAGGGCCGACCGGACCGAATCGGCCGCCGCCGGGTCCAGATTTGCCGGAAGCGCGTTCCCCGCCTGGCGCAACGCGGCCCCGACCGTCCCGGCGATCGAGTCACCCAGTCCTCGTATAGCGTTCGCAATGGAATCGGCATTGGCCCCCTGAACATTGGACCGCCGGTTGCCCCGAAATTCCGCCACGATGTCCGACGGGAGCACCAACGGCAAGTCGAGGTCTTCAGCCGGACCTCCGTTCTCCCCCTTCTTGCCGTTGAGAATTGTCACCTGCCCAAACCGGATCAATTCATTGTCACCGGAGAGACACTTGAACGAGGACTCCGGACCCAACCGCGCCGGGTTATCCACGGTCATCTCACAATCTTCACTGATTTTGGCCAGGGCCGCCGGGTCGGTGATTGTCGCCGTGATGTGAAACCCGGTGATTCGTTTAGGGGAGGAGCGGGAAATCGTCAGGTTCCTTAGGTCCCCCACCTTATCCCCATCGAGCCGGAAGGATAGAAATCGAATCGGAATATTGATGTCGACGTTCGTGTCACGAATGTTTTCGAATCGTTTGATGCCCGAATGTATGCCCCAGTATCCGCCGTAGACGACAACGAAGACGACTAGCGCTCGCAGCGCAATTCTGATCCAATAGCTCTTCACAAACCCTCCTCTGCTGATGGTGCCGTTACGAAAAGTGACGTAGTTGGCCCTCAAGAAGTTTCAAAGTCCCACCCATTACCCGCGCGGGTGGAACTTCCGGTGCACTTCCCGTAGGTATTCCCGATCGACATGGGTGTAAATCTGTGTGGTCGAAAGATCTGCATGCCCGAGCATCTCTTGGACCGCACGAAGGTCCGCGCCGCCCTCGAGAAGGTGGGTGGCGAAACTGTGCCGAAGCGTGTGTGGTGTCACTCGCTTCTTTATTCCGGCGCGGGTCGCAGCCCGCTTGACGATGCCCCAGGCGCCGATCCGAGAAAGCGGCGTTCCCCGCGCGTTGAGCAGCACTCGCCCGGCTGCCCCACCCCGATCCAGTTCCGCTCGCGCGGTGTTCAGATAGACGGAAACCGCGCCGACCACCTTCCGGCCGATCGGCACCAGCCGTTCTTTGCCCCCCTTTCCGAACACTCGCACCAGCCCCTCGCCGAGCAGCAGATCGACGAGGGATAGTCCGCATAACTCGGAGACGCGCAAGCCGGCGCCATACCCCAGCTCCAATAGCGCCCGATCCCGCCAGCCGAGCCGCTCGTCGATCCCGGGCGCCCCGAGGAGGGCCTCCGTTTCCTTGACGCTGAGCACCTCGGGCAGGGTTCGCCATCGTTTGGGTGTTTCGAGCCGGTCGCTGGGGTCGTCCTGCACCAAACCTTCGCCGAGGAGAAAACCATAGTAAGTGCGGATGGCTGAAATTTGGCGTCGGATGGTCGCGGGGCTCAAGCCCAAATCCTTGAGGGAGTAAATGAAATCGCGAAGATGCTTCGGCGTAACCACGTTCGGATCGGCAATTCGAACCAATTCCGCGTATCGGACCAGGCGATGAAGGTCACGCAGATAGTTGTCGACGGTATTCGCACTATTACCGGCCTCGAGCCGGAGATAGTCCCGAAAGCCTTCCAGTGAGAATGCCCGGGCGAGAGCTTCACTCATCGACCCTCCCGCTTCCCCGGGTGCGCGCGAGATCCTCCGGTGTCAGGGCAAGCAACTCCCCAGCTCGTCGCATCAGCCGTTCTTCGTGTCGAGACAGCACCGCATCCCGGAACGCGAGCTCCCACAACCGGCTTGCCACTGCGAGTCGGGCATTCAGGTCCCACAATTCCGCGATTTGTTCGGGTGAATTTGGGGTGTTTTCGCGGGTAAGAGGACGACGGGCGCTCAACAAATTCACTCGAGTGGTGAGGTAGGCTCGGATGGTCTCCTGGTCCTCCCGGGTAAGTTCTCGATCCGCCCGGGCCATTTCCAGCAAGAGGATCGCTTCCGCCGTGAGGGTTGGCACCTGTTCCACCACATCCGTGAGTTCGGGTTTGGCCCCAAGCGCTGCGTGCAGCGCAACCCAAATGGGCTTCGGACGATTCCGGCGGCGCCACCAAATCCAGCCGGCTAAGGCGGCGACCACGATTAGGGCCGCGATTCCGAGGGTTCGATCGAGCTGGTGCAATCGCCGCGCGATCTCGCTCCATTCGGCACTCACCGCGGTGGCGAGAATCGTGATCCCACCGTACCACAACCCGCTCGCGACCACCATTGGCACAATGGCTCGGCCGGGCGAGAGATTGATCAACCCCGTAAAGGGCGGCACCACGGCACGGAAGCCCGGCAACAAGCGAGCGAGGAAGATGCCCATCACGCCGAAGCGGAGGTATTCCCGTTCCATATTGGCGATGGCATCCGCCGAGACCAATCGTCGCCCGAGTCCGGTGTCGAAGAAACGCCGGCCATGCCGCCGGGCGAGCCAATAGATGGTGCTGACACTCCCCGCGCTGCCGCCCCAGGCCGCAAAGAAGATCGCCCAAGGCGAGCCGGCTCCCCGGGCGGTGACGAACGCTCCAGCCGCGATAATGAGGTCCGATGGAGAGGGCGGGAAGAAGTTCTCGATCCAAGCGAATGCCGCCACCAGCGAATACACCGCGAGGGGTGGCCAGGAGGCAACTTTGGCGAGGAGGTCCTCGATCAGCGATGCTCCTCGACCGTGGCCACGGCCAGAGCGACCATCCCCTCTCCCCGGCCAACGAATCCCATTCCTTCATTAGTCTTGGCTTTGACGCTGACCCGCTTCGGAGTAAGCCCCATTTCTCGCGCAAGCGCCGCCGCCATGGCGTCGAGGTACGGTCCCAGTTTCGGCATTTCGGTAATGATCGTGACATCGGCTTGCATCGGAGTGAAGCCGAGACTCTGTACGTGAAGGCAGGCGCGATGAAGGAGGTTGAGCGAGTCGGCGCCTTTCCAGGCGGGGTCGGTATCGGGAAAGAGCGCACCGATGTCCCCCGCCGCCGCGGCACCCAGTATCGCGTCGATGACCGCGTGTGTCACCACGTCGGCATCGGAGTGACCCAACAAACCCAGCCCGTGTGGAATCCGCTGCCCACCCAAGATGAGGGGCCGGTCGGGGGAGAATCGATGAGAATCGTACCCAATTCCGGATCGGATCATTCGCTCCTCCGCATTAGGCTGCCGCTCCCACTGGCTCTTCGATGACCGAATAGTCTTGGCGGCGGCGCTTCGGCTCGTACCCAGCGTCGCTGATACACCGCTCCATCTCGCCGATCGTGGCTCGGTGGGTCGTACCGGCCGCGGAGACCACGTTCTCTTCCATCATGAGGCTGCCGAAGTCATTGGCCCCGAAGCGCAACGCGACCTGTCCGACCTTGAGCCCCATCGTCACCCACGAGGACTGGAGGTTTGGCACATTGTCGCAGATAACCCGAGCCATGGCAAGGGTCCGGAGATAGGTCACCGCATCGGTCTTGGGTTGGCTCGCCATCTGGGTGCCTTCGGGCTGGAGCGGCCAGCAGATGAAGGCGGTGAACCCTCCGGTTTCGGCCTGGACGTCGCGGACTCGGAGCAGATGCTCGATCCGGTCTGCATTGGACTCACCCAATCCATACATCATCGTCACCGATGTCTTCATGCCCTGCCGGTGCGCCTCGGCCTGCACGCCGAGCCATTCCTCGGTTTGCGCCTTCTTCTTCGCCACCCGTTCACGCACCGCATCCACCAAAATTTCGCCGCCCCCTCCGGGAATGCTGTCGAGCCCAGCCGCCTTGAGCTCGCGAATGACATCGGGGACGCTCCGGCCGAACCGTTCGCTGAAGAATACGACCTCAGAGGGAGAGAATCCGTGGATATGGATGGGATGGTTCGCCTTGATGTACCGCATGAGATCGAGGTACCAATCGAACGGAATATACGGATTGTGTCCACCCTGGAGCAGAATCTGAACCCCGCCGAGTGCTTTGCACTCGTCGATCTTGTTCCCGATCTGCTGAAAGCTGAGGACGTAGCCTTCAGCGTGTTTGGGACGGCGGTAGAAAGCGCAGAACTTACAATCGGCCACGCAGACATTGGTGTAATTGATGTTCCGGTCGATGATATATGTCACGACCGGTTCCGGATGGTGCTTCCACCGTTCCGCATCGGCCAACTGTCCGAGTTCGAGGAGGCCCGCACGCTCGTAGAGTTCCAGGTACTCCTGGAACTGGGCGGAGGATCGGTCAACCAGGTTCTTTACGGCCATGAGTCACCCATTTTCAGAGCCACGATCGCTCGGCGTTCGCGCGGCGCGACGCCGCGCGCGGTGTTGCCACACTCGCAATTTCTAACCTACTCTCTCACGCGGCGGCGATGAACGAGAGAGAACCATCCGGCACGAGATCATCTTGCGCGAGCCGGCGGAAGAAATCCGTGAGGCCCGCGAGGTGCCGGTATGACAAAGCCCAATCCAAGTCACCGAGGTACGCCCGGCACGTGGTGCGCGGAATCTGGGTTCGGCGAGCGGCCTCTTCCGCCAAATCGTCGAGGTGGGCGATGCCCCACGCCCGAGACGCGAGCAGGGCGGCATGGATGCGGCGGACGGCATCCTGATCAGCCTGCCGGCGGGCCGCCCACACGGCAAACACAAACGGGAGCCCGGTCCATTCCTTCCAGGCCTGCCCGAGGTCGATGCACACGGGGTAAACACCCTGGGCGCTCAAGGTGAGCGCCGCATCGCCGATGACGAGGACCGCTTGGTGGGGAAACCCGCCGAGCGCGGACAAATCGGCCGCCTCGGCCCGAACGGTGGCAAGCCGCGGATGGACTTTCCACCGATGACGGCACAGGAGCTCGAGGAGGAGCACCGAGGTTCGCGACGAAGCCGTCAGCAGCACGGTAACGTTGTCGAGCTCGTGGACCGGCCTCTTACTGAACAGGGCAACGCTATGGACCGGCCCGTCGCAGCTGATGGCGAGGTCAGGGAGCAGGTGGTAAGCGCCCGCGTTTCGCGCGTATTCGACGGCCGACACGACGCTCACATCGAGTTCGCCCGCCGCCAAAAGATCGTTCAACTCCGAGGCCGTTCCGCTCACCACCTCGGCGTTCACCGGCACCAGCCGACGATCGATCGCTCCGTAGACCGGATAGCAATTGATCCAGGGAATGCGCCCGAGCCTCATACTGCGGCGAGTGGTTCCTCGACCATGTCGTCGAAGGATTCCCGAATGGGCTGATAGAGGCTGTCGCGCTCCACGGGTTGCTTCCCCGCCCCGCGAATCAGCTCCACCAGCCGGCCGTACGGCATGTGCATGTCGGTACGTGCCCCCGCTTCATGGTAGACGCGCTCGTACACCACGGTGCCTTCCACGTCATCGCAGCCAAACGCGAGCGCCAACTGGGACATGAATGGCGTCACCATTGGCCAATGGGTTTTGATGTGATCGATGTTGTCGAAATAGAGCCGGGCGACCGCAACGTTCTTGAGATCCTCGTATCCGGTCGTCGCCGAGCCGACCCGGCCCAATTCCTCGCCCAGCTGGTTGTGATCCGGGTGATAGGCGAGGGGGATGTACGTCAGAAATCCGTGCGTGTCGTCCTGGAGATCGCGGAGCATGGTCAGGTGTTCGACCCGGTCCTCCGGAGTTTCGACATGGCCGTAGAGCATGGTGCAATTGGTCGGGATACCCAGTGCGTGGGCCTCGCGGTGCACGGCAATCCACTCGGCCCCGGTGAGTTTTCGCTCCGCAATCGTGGCGCGCACCGCCGTGCTGAAGACCTCGGCGCCGCCGCCCGGGAGCGTAGAAAGGCCCGAAGATTTGAGTTCTTCCAGCACCTGGCGGATCGACAGCTTCTCGATGCGGGCCAGGTGAGCAATTTCCACCGCGGTGAGGGCTTTGATGTGGACTCCAGGGTGCCGCGCCTTCAGCCCTCGAAACATGTCAGTGTAGTAGCTCAGCCGAAGTTTGGGGTGCAAGCCTCCTACGATATGGAATTCGCGAGTCGGCATTCCCCGGGCCTGTTCCGCTTCGGCATACACTTCTTCGAGCGAGCGGGTATAGGCCCCATCCTCCTTCGGCATCCGGGCGAAGGAGCAAAAGACGCATGTATTGCGGAGCACGCACACATTCGTGGGATTGATGTGCTGATTCGCGGAGAAAAAGACTCGGTCGCCGTTCTGGCGTTGATTCGCAAAGTCGGCCAGCGCGCCGAGGCCGAGGAGATCGGAAGTGGCATAGAGGGCCACGCCATCGGCCGGCTCGAGGCGAACACCGGCTCGCACCTTCTCGGCAATCGGTTGGAGGGCAGAATCGCGGAGCCGACCGAAGCCTGTGCTGTCGGGCATGCTATCTCCGTGCAAGGGCGGCAGTTGGACAACGGATGGAATCTACCCCGGTTTGGAGGACGAGTGCCAGTCGGGACCCATCTGCGGCCCAGTATCCCGTCGGCCCGCCGGGATAGGGTCCGTCGGACCAACACGGCGGTCTCCCGGTCCAGAATGCGGAGAGGGGTTCGAGCGGTGGAATGTTAGGCCGCGGTTCGGCGAAGGCTGGTTGGCTCCGCGAGAGTGCCTGGGGTAGTTCGGCAGGCGAGCGGGAGCGGGCGGACCGGATGGCACTTCACTCCTAGGGTTCGAACCGCCGAACCGCCAGGGTAACGTTGTGGCCGCCGAAGCCAAACGAATTAGAGAGCGCAACCTGCACGGGACGGTGCACTCGCGTGTTGGGGACGCAGTCCAGGTCGCAGTCGGGGTCTGGGCTCGTCTGGTTGATCGTCGGTGGCATATCCCCGGTGGTGGCCACGTACAGCGAGACCACAAACTCCAACGCCCCGGCGGCACCCAGCAAGTGACCGGTCATGGACTTGGTGCTGGCAAACACGAGTTTCTTGGCGTGGGCGCCGAAGACGGCTTTGACCGCTTGGGTCTCCGCAATATCGCCCTGCGGTGTCGAGGTGCCGTGCGCGTTGATGTAGTCGACCTCGGTCGGGTCGATTCCGCCGTCCTCAAGGCAGGCCCGCATGGCGCGCTGAGCGCCCTCGCCATCCGGCGGGGGCTGTACCATGTGATACGCATCCGCGCTCATGCCGTAGCCGATCAGCTCGCCGAGAATGGTCGCGCCGCGGGCGGTGGCATGCTCCAGACTCTCGAGCACTACGACCGCGCCTCCATCTCCCAAGACGAAACCGTCACGCTCCTTGTCAAAAGGGCGACTCGCAAGTTGGGGGGCATCGTTCCGAGTGGACAAGGCCTTCATGTTCTGGAAGCCGGCGATGGCCAATCCGCTGATGGCGGCCTCCGATCCCCCGGTGACCATGCAATCGGCGACCCCCAAGCGAATAAGGTCGTACGATTCACCGATTGCGTTCGCCGAGGAGGAGCACGCCGACACCGTGCAGAAATTCGGCCCCTTGAGGCCGTATCGGATCGACACCAATCCGCCGGCAATATCAGGGATGAACATCGGAATGAAGAACGGGGACACCCGGTCCGGACCCTTGGTGAGGTAGATCGAGCATTGCTCCTCAAAGGTCATCATCCCGCCAATGCCGCTACCGATCACGACGCCGGTCCGTTCGGGGTTCGGGAACCGACCTTCGAGCCCAGCTTGGGTAATGGCTTGATGGGAGGCGGCGATGGCCAGCTGCGCAAAGAGGTCGTATCGTTTGGCCTCCTTCCGGTCGATGTACTGCAGCGCGTCAAAGCCCTTCACTTCGCAGGCGAACCGCACCTGCAAATGCTGCGGATCGAATTTAGTGATCGGACCGGCTCCAGATTTCCCCGCCAGAAGCCCCTGCCAGGTATCGCTTGGATTGAGTCCCACGGGGGTCACGAGCCCGACGCCCGTGACCACCACGCGATGCTTCACCTTACTTCTTTCCGAGCTTGTCATTCAGATACTTGAGGGCATCCCCAACGGTCCTCAGCTTCTCCGCCTCTTCGTCCGGAATGTCGATATCGAATTCCTTCTCGAAGGCCATGACGAGCTCAACCGTGTCGAGGCTGTCCGCACCGAGGTCTTCCATGAAACTGGCGGACTCGGTGAGCTTCTCGCGCTCAACCCCGAGCTCTTCCACGATGATGTCTTTGACCTTTTCTTCGACTTTGTCCATGTTGTCCTCGCCTCAGGGTGGAAATGAGAGATCAGGCAACCATACCGCCGTCAACGACCAGCACGTGACCCGTGATATAGCTCGCCAGGTTCGACGCCAGGAAAAGCACCGCACCGGCAATTTCGTTGCCTTGTCCGAGTCGTCCCAGGGGAATCTCCCCTAATAACGCGGCACTCGCCTCCGGGGGCAAGGCAGCCGTCATGTCGGTCTGGATGAATCCTGGCGCAATGCAATTCACGAGGATATTCCGGCTCGCATACTCCTTCGCCACCGATTTGGAAAAGCCGATCAACCCCGCTTTGCTCGCGGCATAGTTGGCCTGCCCCTTGTTGCCGGTGAGCCCCACAACGGAGGTGATGTTGATGATCCGGCCTTTGCGCCGTTTCATCATCCCTTTGATGACCGCCTTCGTGGTGTGAAAGGCGCCTTTCAAATTCGCGTCCAGAACGAGGTCCCAGTCTTCCTCGGTGAGCCGGAGAAGCAGATTGTCCCGGGTGAGTCCGGCGTTGTTCACCAAGATGCTGATCGGGCCGAGGGCGGCTTCGGCGGCGCCAATCGTCGCCTCCACTTGAGTACCGTCCGCCACATCGCAGGCGAAGCCAGCGGCCCGCTCACCCAGCTCGTTCGCCACCGTCTGGGCGGGGCCTGCCGTGCGACCCACCACGGCGACGCGGGCGCCAGCGTCGTACAGTGCGTGAGCAATCGCGAGCCCGATTCCCCGGGTGCTCCCGGTGATAAAGGCCACTTCCCCGGTGAGGTCGATCGTCGTCACTGGAGAAACGCCTCCACTTCCGCGGCCGTGCCCACCGAAATGCAGCGGGGGCCTGGGAGGATTCGTTTGACGAGCCCGGTAAGCACCGTGCCGGGGCCGATCTCAACGAAGGTTGCGCCGGGGGCCAGATTGTCCGCCATCAGCATGCACTCGACCCACCGGACTGGCGCAATGAGTTGGTCGGCCAGTAGTTGAATGGCATCGAGCCGGCGAGTGACCATCTTGGCACTGGCGTTGGCGATCACCGGAAAGAGTGGGTTGTCGAACGGAACCGCACGCAACGCGTCGCGAAGTCCGCCCACAGCAGGCTCCATAAGCGGCGAGTGAAACGCGCCGCTGACGTTGAGCGGGAGCACCCGCTTCGCGCCCGCCGCTTTGCATAACTCACCGGCCCGCGCCACCGCCAGGGGATCGCCCGAAAGGACGGTCTGGTCGGGCGCGTTCAGATTCGCGGCGACGACGACACCTCTCCCTTCCGATGATGCGGCTTTGCACGCGGCCTCGACCTCCGGCGTGCCGAGCCCGAGGACGGCCGCCATCGAGCCGGGACGAGCGATTCCGGCCTCGTGCATCAATTCTCCGCGGCGACGTACCAATCGGGCTGCCCCGTCTGGGGTGAGCGCGCTGGCCGCGACGTAGGCACTGTATTCGCCCAGGCTGTGGCCCGCCGCAGCGGCGACATCGGTGAGCCGGGGCGCGATGCACGCCAGGACCGCGGCGGAATGTGCGAGGATCGCGGGTTGGGTGTTGTGGGTCTGGCCCAGCAGATCCTCGGGGCCTTCCCACATAATCTTGGACAGCGGGACGCCGAGAGACTCGTCGATGGCTTCAAAAGTGGCCCGCGCAGCCGGAAAACGCTCGGCGAGGTCCTTCCCCATGCCGACCTTCTGCGCGCCCTGCCCCGGAAACAGAAGCACAACTACCACCGGACGACGACGCTCCCCCAGGTGAACCCCGCCCCAAATGTCACGAGGAGGAGCAGGGACCCAGGTTTGATCCGGCCTTCGGCGACGCCTTGGTCGAGTGCGAGGGGGATGGTGGCGGCCGACGTATTCCCGAATCGGTCGACGTTGACCATGACCTTGTCCATGGGAATGCCGGCATGTTTGGCCGTGGCCTCGATGATCCGAATGTTGGCTTGATGCGGCACCAAAAGGTCGATCTGATCGGCGGTGATCCCCGCCTGTGCGAGGGCGCCATCACAGGCGCGCGACATCGCGAGTACCGCCGCTTTGAACACCTCGCGGCCGGCCATTTTGATAAAGTGAGAACGTTCGCGCACTACCTTCTCGCTGACCGGGTCGGCGGATCCGCCGCCCGGAATGTAAAGCAGGTCGGCGAGGGTGCCGTCAGCGCCCAAGACACTCGAGAGAATGCCCCGTCCGGAGTCGTCCGCCGGCTCGACGACCACACCGCCTGCGCCGTCGCCAAAAAGCACCGCGGTAGAGCGGTCGGTGGAATCCGTGACGGTCGAAAGCTTCTCGGCCCCCAGCACGAGGATGCGGTTCGCTTGGCCACTCGCGATGAAGCCCCGTGCGATGGCGAGCCCGTAAACGAACCCAGGGCAGGCCGCTGAGATGTCAAAGGCGGCGGCGTTGGTGGCACCGAGGAGCGCCTGGAGATCACATGCAGTGGCAGGAAGACGCCGATCCGGGGTCACGGTGCCTAGAATGATGACATCCAAGTCCTTCGCCGACAGGTTGGCCTGCGCCAGCGCTTTGGTTGATGCGACCCGGCACATCTCGGCCAAAGTCAAGTCGGGACCCGCAATCCGCCGCTCTCGGATACCCGTACGTTCAACGATCCACTGGTCCGACGTATCCAGACTCTTTTCGAAATCCGCGTTGGTGACGACGGTGGGTGGGAGACAAGCTCCCAGGCCGGTGATCCGAGCAATGGGCCGGGGCGTCATGCGGACCTCGTCGCCACGCCCGCCGCGAACTCGGCGGCGATATGCTGACTCAACTGGGACTCAACCGACTGTACCGCCACGCGGATGGCATTCTTGATCGCGTTGGAATTCGAGGATCCGTGACAAATGACCGAGATCCCCTTTACACCGAGCAGTGGAGACCCGCCGTACTGCGAATAGTCCAGCATGTGGAACGCGGTGCGCACCTCGTTGTCTTCCCACATTTTCGGCGCGCTGGATTGCACCAAATGCATCAACAGGCGAATGACGGATTCATAGAATTTGAGGACCACATTGCCGGTGAATCCGTCGCACACGACGACATCGACCCGGCCAAACTTCTCGTGCCCGGCGAGAATGTCCCGGCCCTCGACGTTGCCGATGAAATTGAGTTTGGGGGTACTCTGCTTGAGCAGATGGAAGGCCTCCTTCACGATCACGCCGCCCTTTTCCTCTTCCTCCCCCACATTCAAGAGGCCGACCGTGGGGTTCGGCCGCTGGAGCACATCGCGGAGGTACACGCTGCCGAGGTGGGCGAAGCCGGTGAGTTCGCGAGCGGTGCAATCGACGTTCGCTCCGGCATCCAGCAAGAGCACCGGCCCGGACACGGTGGGCAGCAGAGCCCCTACCGCCGCCCGCTCCACGCCATCGTGGAGACCCAGGAGCAACGTCGATCCGGCCAGCATCGCGCCGGTGTTGCCGGCGGAGACGAAGGCATCGGAGGAATGCCGCTGTTGCAGAGTGAGACCGACGACAATGCTGGATTGCGGCTTGCGGCGGACGGCGCTGAGCGGCTTTTCCCCCATGCCGATGGTATCGGGGGCGTGGGTAATCTCAATTCGCGACCGGTCTAGGTCCGAATACTTCGCGAGCTCCGCCTCGATCACCGGCCGTTGCCCGACGAACTGCACCACAAACGCGGGCGGATATTCGCGTAACGCGAGGATCGCCCCTTCGATCTCAGTGTGCGGGGCGTGGTCCCCGCCCATCGCGTCGAGCGCGATGCGGATCACGCTCAGCTGTCCTCGACCTCGAGACGCTTCTTGCCCCCGTAGTAGCCGCACGAATCACAGACGCGGTGGGAGATCTTGGGGGAGCTACAGCGGGGGCACGCCTGCGGCCGAATACTCGCCGCATGGTCCTGCCCGCGCCGGAGGCGCTTGCGTGACTTAGACATTCGTCGCTTAGGAACTGCCATCGTGGCCTCGAGCAGGTTCAGAGGACTCGGCACAACCGCAGAGTCCCAGGTTGAGATCCGCGCCACACCGTTGGCACAGACCCGCGCAATCGTCGCGACAGAGCACGAAGCTCGGCAAGCCGAGCACCAACTCCTCACGTACCGCCGGTGTAACGTCGATCGTGGTCACCGGCTCGATTAGCGGGTAGACCGCAGGATCGTCCGCCGTTTCAGGATCTGGACTGAAGATGACATCCACATTGACCGTAATCGGGCTGACGACTTCAGCTAGGCATCGCCGGCATTCCGCGCGAAACTTGGCCGCGATTGCCGCGCGCCATGTCACGCTCCGGTCCGCCCCACCCTGCAGGGTGCCCACCACCTGCACTGGACCGTCGAACTCCGCCAGAACCCCTTCGAACACCGGATCCGTGGGCGAAAGCTCTCCGGCCGTCTCGGCCGGGCCCTTGCGTAGGTCCCGGAAGTCGACCTGAAGCATAGCCCGTAAAGCTACCTGAGAACATGACTTAGGTCAAGCTGAACGGCTCACTGGGCTAGGTCGGCTACTTCTGCTTCGGTGAAGAAAAATCCGATCTCTCGAGCCGCGTTTTCGTCACTATCAGACCCATGCACGGCGTTCCGACCTTTCGACTCGGCGAAGAGCTTCCGGATGGTCCCCGGTGACGCTTCCGCGGGGTCAGTAGCCCCAATTGTCGCGCGAAACGTCGCGACCGCATCGGCCCGCTCCAGCGCAAACGGCAGGCACGGTCCGCTGGACATAAAGGTCACCAGCTCCTCGTAAAACGGCCGGCCGCGGTGCACTTCGTAAAACGCTTCGGCCTGGGCTCGGGACAGCCGCACCAGCCGCGCGGCCCGAACCTTGAAGCCCGCGCGCTCGACATGGGCGAGAATGAGCCCGAGCTTCCCGTTCACAATTCCATCCGGTTTCACGATCCCGAGGGTTCTTCGACCAGCCATGATCCGCTCCAATGGAGAGAAATACAGAAGTCCGCGCGACTACCTTAGGCGCGCCCGTACCAATTCGACGACATCCACCGGCCTCCGCATGACTGATATGCCGGCCGCCCGGAAGGCCTCAATTTTCTCCTCGGCCGTACCCGACGACCCCGAAATAATGGCACCGGCGTGACCCATCCGCCGGCCCTTGGGAGCCGTCTGGCCCGCGATGAATCCAATGACCGGTTTCGTCAGGTTCGCCTTGGCGAATGCCGCCGCTTTCTGCTCGTCGGTTCCGCCGATCTCGCCCAGCATTACGATGGCGTCGGTGTTCGTGTCCGCCTGAAACGCGGCGAGGACATCGATGAAACTGGTTCCGATGATCGGATCGCCGCCGATCCCAACACATGTACTCTGCCCGAGGCCATTTTTCGTCAGGTGATTTACCACTTCGTATGTGAGCGTACCACTGCGTGAAACCAGGCCCACTCGACCAGGAGCACAGATGTTCCCGGGAATGATGCCCACTTTCGAACTTCCGGGAGACAGGAGTCCGGGACAGTTGGGGCCGATGAGGCGCACCCCGCGCTCCCGCACGTACAGCATCGTCCGGGTCATGTCCATTACCGGCACACCCTCGGTAATGCAGACGATAAGCCGGATTCCCGCGTCGGCGGCCTCCAGAATGGCTCCTGCAGCTAGCCCCGCCGGAACGTAAATCACCGACGTGTTGGCGGCTGTGGCGGTCACCGCATGGGCCACCGTATGAAACACGGGCACTTTCCCCGCGAACGTCTGCCCGCCTTTTCCCGGCGTCACACCAGCCACGACGTTGGTACCGTATGCGAGCATGTGGTTCGTGTGAAACGACCCTTCACGGCCAGTGATGCCTTGGACCACGAGCCGGGTCTCTTCGTCGATGAAGATGCTCACGCTGCCGCCTGGGCGAGGGCAACCACGTTTTTCACCGCCTCGTCCATATCGTTCAAGGCCTGCATGCCGACGCCTTGGAGAATGCGAATCGCCTCCGCCTCATTGGTGCCCGTGAGCCGAATGACGATCGGCACCTGCAGCTTGAATTGCCGGGTCGCCGCGACGATTCCGTTCGCGACGTCATCGGTTCGCGTTATCCCGCCGAAAATATTGAACAGGATGGCCTTCACGTTCGGATCACTCGTGATGATCCGAAGCGCGTTGATGACTTTTTCGGGATTGGAGCTTCCGCCAATATCGAGAAAATTCGCGGGCTCGCCGCCGTAGTACTTGACTAAGTCCATGGTCGCCATCGCGAGACCGGCTCCGTTGACCACGCACCCCACGTTTCCGTCGAGTTTGATGAAGGTCAGACCCGCGGTCCGGGCCGCGACTTCGCTCGGCGCCTCCGCCGATTCATCACGCATGGCCGCGAGGTCCGGGCGGCGATCCAGCTCGTTATCATCGATGGAGACTTTGGCATCGAGGGCAAGCACGGTCCCATCGGGAGTAGTAGCGAGCGGATTGATCTCCGCGAGCGACGCCCCGTTGCCGGTGAACACCGTGTAGAGCTGACCCATGATCTTGGCCGCCGCTTTGACCTGGGCAAAACCCGGGTACAAGGTGAGCGCCAGACCGAGCGCCTGGTGCGGAAGCAACCCGAATCGAGGGTCCACCGCCAGTCGCGTAATTTTCTCCGGAGCGGTCGCGGCGACTTCTTCGATGTCGACCCCGCCCGCGGCACTCACCATGAACACGGGCCGTTGAGTCTCCCGATCCATGATGAGGCCAACATAGCTCTCACTGGCGATGTCCGCGGCCGGCACCACGAGCACTTTCTGGACGATGAGCCCCTTGATCGTCATGCCCAGGATTTTGGCCGAGTGCTCTCGTGCCTCGAGCGGTGTTTTCGCAAGCTTCACCCCACCAGCCTTGCCGCGGCCTCCGGCGTGAACCTGCGCCTTGATGACCACGGTACCCCCTCCCAACCGCCGGGCAATCGCCTCGGCTTGATCTGGAGTGGTCGCGACGTCACCCTCGAGCATTGGGACGCCGGCCGCCTTCAACAGCTCCCGCGCCTGGTACTCGTGGAGATTCACCCGGACCTCGCTATCGATGCGCTGGTGATGTTCAGAAATCGAATGGAACCGTTACCCCAAACCCGGAGGCGCGGAAAAGGTAGCGGCAGACGTAAGCCACAA
>JANYKV010000150.1 GCA_025358055.1 Gemmatimonadota bacterium | reverse complement strand
GGCGCTCGGAAATCTAGCGGGAGCTGGAGCCGAATCGGGGATCTTGCGTATGGCCTTCGGGATTACTATACTTGCTTGACGTTCAGCAAGTCAAGGGGAGCAATGAGCTCAACCGCCTCGACCCTCGGGACCACGGATCGCGAACGGAACGCCTCGAAGAGCCGGGAAACCATCCTGGACGCTGCGGAACGTCTGTTCGCCGAGGAAGGCTTCGAGCGGACGAGCTTGAGCGATGTGGGCTTGGCTGCGGGGGTCTCGCGGGGAACCCCCGGCTATTTCTTCGGCTCCAAGGCCGAGCTGTATGCGGCGGTACTCGATCGGTGCTACACCGAGGTGCGCGAGGCCGTGAAGATCGGCCGGGAGCGGGCGTTGGCCAGCCAACAATCGCCCGACGTGATTCTGGCGGGAGCGGTTTCCGACTACTACGACTTCCTCTCGGCCCGGCCGCATTTCGTGCGTCTGATCGAGCGAGAAATCCTGAGCGGGGGAAAGGCTTTGGAAGGGGTTCCCTCGCAACTCGCCGCGGGCCAGGAAGCGCTGGCTGCGATGAGCGCCGAACTCGGACTCGACACGGCGGATGGAAGCGGCGCCGCGCACCTCCTGGTGAGCATCATCTCTCTCTGTTGGTTCACCGTACTCCATGCGCGGACCCTGCTGCGTACCGTCGGCCTCGATCCGGACACACCGGGCTTTGCCGAAGAGCGGAAGGCGGCGGTCATCGATCTGGTTTTGAACGGCGTTCGCGACCGCTTGCCGGCGGTGCTGAAAGCGTAGACCCGAACCACTGTAGTGGACCTTCACGCACGAGCCTTGTATGCCCGACGTTCTTGTGAGCCCGCCAGCCGCACCACCGACCAGCCCACCGGTTTCCGAGCAAGAGTCGCGGGCGGTCGCCGAATCGGCGCGCGAAACCGAGTGGACCGCGCCGAGTTTCGTCCGCGAGCTGTTTGAGGGCTCGTTCCGGCTCGACCTGATTCATCCCTACCCCGAACCGCATCCGGATGACGTGGCAGCTGCGGAGCCCTTCCTCAATCGATTGGAGCCGTTCCTGCGCGACCGCGTGGACAGCGATGCGATCGACCGGACCGGGAAGATCCCCCCGGAACTCATCCGGGAGCTTCAGGAGATGGGTGCCTTCGGCATCAAAATCCCCAAGGAGTATGGCGGACTGGGTTTGAGCCAACTCATGTATACCCGCGCCATCTCCATGGTGACGAGTGTTGACGGCAACCTGACGGCCCTGCTCTCGGCCAGCCAGTCCATCGGTGTTCCGGTGCCGCTCAAACTGTTCGGCACCCCGGAGCAGAAGAAGAAGTACTTGCCCCGGTGCGCCAAAGGCGCCATCTCCGCATTTGCCCTTACGGAATCGCAGGTCGGCTCGGACCCCGCCGGTCTCACGACGACGGCCGTTCTGAGCCCCGATGGCAAGGAATACATTCTCAACGGAGAAAAGCTGTGGTGCACCAATGGCACCATCGCCGAAGTGATGGTGGTAATGGCGCGCACCGGGAAGAAGATCACCGCGTTCATCGTCGAGAACGACTGGCCCGGCATCGAGGTCCAGCGATTGCATTTCATGGGACTCAAGGCCCTCGAAAACGGCATCGTGCGGTTCAAAAACGTCCGAGTACCCAAGGAGAACGTGATTTGGGGCGAAGGCAAGGGCCTCAAACTCGCGCTCATCACACTCAACACGGGGCGCCTCACCCTACCCGCTTCCGTGGTCGCCGGCTCCAAGCGTTGCCTCGAGATCAGCCGACGGTGGGCGGCGGAGCGAGTTCAATGGGGGCAGCCGGTCGGCAAGCACGACGCGATCGCCCAAAAGCTGGGCCAGATGGCGGCCGATACGTTTGCGATGGAAGCCGTCGCGGAGTTGGCGTCGCTCATGGCCGACCGAGGGGGCTCGGACATCCGGCTGGAGGCCGCGATCGCCAAGCTGTGGAATAGCGAAATCGGCTGGCGCGTCGTGGACGACACGCTGCAGATCAAAGGTGGGCGTGGATACGAAACCGCCGACAGCCTTCGCTCCCGCGGCGAGCGCCCCGACCCGGTGGAGCGTATCATGCGCGACTATCGGATCAACCGCATTTTCGAAGGATCGAGCGAGATCATGCGGCTCTTCATCGCCCGCGAAGCGGTCGACACCCATCTCAAGGTGGCGGGTGACCTGATCGATCCGAAGGCGCCCCTGGGCAAAAAGCTCAGAGCCCTGGCCCGGGCCGGCGCTTTCTATGCAACCTGGTATCCGCGTCTGTGGTTGGGCTGGGGTCGGTGGCCCCGTTATGGCGAATTTGGAACGCTCGCCGGCCATATTCGTTTCGTCGAGCGGAACTCCCGCAAGCTAGCGCGCTCGCTGTTCCATGCGATGATCCGGTTTGGGCCCAAGCTCGAAAAGCGGCAGGCCGTCCTGTTCCGTCTGGTCGACATTGGCGCTGAGTTGCTGGCGATCAGCGCGACGTGCGCCCGGGCTCTGCTCCTAGTGCGGAAAGACCCGGCCAACCAGGGCCCCATCGAACTGGCAAACGTGTTCAGCCGCCATGCCCGAGCTCGAGTCGAGGTACTGTTCAGCGCGGTGTTCCGCAACGCGGACCTTGAGACTGCCAGCGCCGCGAGCCAAGTGCTCGACGGCAAACACGCATGGCTCGAACAGGGCATGGTGCGGTTGTAGCAGCGGTGGAGGATCGAAGGTTCGGATCGTTGCTCGTGGACCGGAGGAGGTGAACGCATGGCGATAGCTGAGGGACGGACGCTGCCGTTTACAGGACCAGAGGCGATTGACGTTGCAATTCTCGAGACGTTTCCGTACGAAGGACCGGATCAAGACATCGTCACCGAGACTAGTGAGTTCAGCGCGGTTTGCCCGTACAGCGGCTTGCCGGACTTCGCCCGGCTCACCATCAGCTACGTTCCTCGCACAAAGTGTGTCGAGCTCAAGAGTCTCAAGTATTACATCACGAGCTACCGAAACGTCGGTATCTTTCAGGAACACGCGACCGCGCGGATGGCCGAAGACCTCTTCGGCGCCCTCGCGCCGCAGCGACTTTCCGTGCGGACTGTGTACAACATCCGCGGCGGTTTCGAAACGACGTGTACCGTCACCCTGCCGGCGGGGCGGATCTCCCCAGTTTCCTGAGTGCGCCGTTCATCGCAACGGCGCGGACTCAGGGTCGTTTAACGCCAACCGGCTTGAAGCGGTTCGTCGTCGTTCCATCTCCGACCTCTCCCTCGAGGTTGCGCCCCCAACAGAACGACGACCCGCCCGGGGTCCAGCCGCAGGTATGCTCCCTTCCCCCCGACGCCGCCGCGAAGATCACGTTCGCCACAACCGCAGTGGGGTCGTTGCGTTGCACCTGCGTTCCGTCACCTAGGCTGCCGCTTAGATTCGCTCCCCAGCAATACATCGTTCCCGGCGCGGTGGTGGCACAGCTGTGCTGGTTTCCGGTGATGACCGAGGAGAAGAAATGCCCCCCGCTGACCAAGCCGGGCTGAAGTTGGTTGGCGGTGCTGCCGCTCCCGAGAGCGCCCTTGTTACCGGTTCCCCAGCAATATGCGCCACCCGAGGCCTGCAAGGCACACGTATGGACTCCGCCGGCCGAGATGGATTGGAAGGTCAGGGCCCCGATCACCACCGTTGGATTGAAGCGGTCCACCGTAGTGCCGTCACCCAGACGGCCTCCGCTGTTTGAACCCCAACAAAGGCTCAGCCCGTCATCGCGGAGGGCACAGGTATGAAGGCCTCCAGCGCTCAGCTGGGTGAACTTGGACGCGCCCGTCACAGGAACGGGAACGATTCGCGAAATCGAGGTGCCGTCGCCCAAGCGTCCATTCGCGTTGTCACCCCAGCAGAGAACGACTCCGTCGACCCGCAGTCCGCAGGAATGAGTGGACCCCACGGACAATGTCTTGAACTGATGGCCGCCGGCCACCAACACGGGCACCGGGGAGTCGAACTGCGTGCTGTCGCCCAGCTGACCGATGGAGTTGTTTCCCCAGCAATAGGCTTGTCCGGCCGAATTGAGTCCACAGGTGTGAAACGATCCGGCTGCGAGCTCAGTGAATGTCAGGCCTCCGGTAACGGCGAGGGCGGAGTCGCTGTCTGTCGTTGAACCATCCCCAAGCTCCCCGTCGGCGTTGTTGCCCCAGCAATATGCTTTCCCGCCGGGGGCCACGGCGCACGAATGAAAATCACCGGTGGCGATCGCCAGGACCTGAAAGGCGAACCCGGTGGCGTGAAACACGACTTGAGACAACGCGCCGAACGAGGCCGCGACCGTATTGGCCCCGGGATCGAGGCCGAGAACCCATGACCCAACGCGGGCGATACCCGCGGTATCAGTTACCGGCGAGGGAATCGTGAGAGCCCCACCCCCTCCGGTCACCGCAAATTGAATCGCAATTCCCTGGACCGGATTGCCGGTGACGTCCGTAACTTTGACCGCCGGATTCGTCAGGACCGGCGTGCCGATTGCGGCGGATTGGTTGTCGCCGTCAACCAGCGTCAGGTGAGCCGGTCCACTGATGGTCCCCGTGGCGGTGAAGGTGGCCGCCCCGTTGGGTAGAGACGGAATTGAGGCGACGAGAGTATTGGTGCCGAGTCGGGGGCCGAGCGTCCATTTTCCAACCGTGGCCACACCGTCGGTTCCAGTGGTTTGGCTTCCGCCGGTTACCGATCCCCCGCCGAGTCCGACCGCGAAGGTCACGTCGAGGCCCGGCACCGGATTCCCAGCGGCATCGCGGGCGAGGACACTGGGCGGAACCGGCACATCGGTACCGGCCCCGGTCGTTTGATTGTTTCCTCCGGTTGTCACGAGTGCGGCCGGAGGCCCCGCGACAAGAGTGATCGCGTTGGAAATGATCGGAGGAATTCCATCGGTGTTGAACCGGAGCGTTCGGGAACCGATGAGACCGCTCAGAGTGAGATCAACGAAGTTGGCGCGCCCGTTTTCGTCGGTGCGTACCGCGACATTCCCGCCGAGCGCCGCGCCGCCAAGTGCGAGGGTGGCGGTAATCAGCGTCCCCTTATTTTTCACCGGTTGTCCGTGCACATCCTGTAGCTCGATCACTGGTTGACGGTCGAACGGCACTCCGCTCTTCGGCTGGTCGGACGGTTGAGTGATGACCGCCATCGCAGTGGGTGGCGGCGGCGGGGGAGTAGGCTGGGTGGTTTTGGTGCCACACCCGCCCAGCGCAACGAGCGCCAGTAGGGCGATCGATGTCCGACCCCGCGGAACTGCGTCGACCTTCACCATCAAGCCTCCCAGAGAAGCCTCATGCCCCACTGCCCGCGCTCGAAGTTGCGCCGTTAAATGAGGTCACCATTCGTCCCGCCAACTGTCGAACCATTTCCAGCCCTGCCACTCGGGCTAGCCACCCCGGTGGGATAGCCGAAGCCCCATCGCGGGCGCCAAGAATGGCAGCGGTCACCGCCAGCGTGGTGTGGTGATGCCCGCGTGAACCACTCAGCCACCGGAGTGCGGCTTCGAACGATGGCTCATGGTGGGCCGTCCACAGGCTAATGGTTACGCAGTGGATCACGTCTGCCGCCCGAGGCCCAGGAAGAACCAACTCGGAGCGTCGGAGAAACGGGATCCGACGGATTGCCGTGGTCAGGAACTGAGGGGCACCGTTCGTCCGGAGGACGTCGATCACATCCGGTATGAAGTCCCTCTTGCCGAGCAAAAAACGAGCCGCCGCGACATTGAGCGCCACCGCCGCCCAGGCGGTTTGTTCGTCGCCATGGATCAAGAAAGCGGTGTGGTAGGTGCCTGAAACCAGGCTGGTCGGGGATCCATGGGCGGCCACAGCGATCGGGAGGCACCATGCCAGGGCATCGAGACCGGGGCAAGGGCTCCGGTGCCCTCCCGGTCCCTGGTACTTCGCAAGACCTTCGAGCACCACTCCGGCGCTGCCGGGGCATGAGCGCTCCCCGGATACGTACCAGTCCAGCCAGCGACGAACCAAGCGCTGAAGGTCGACCTCGTCCTCAAGAAGCTCCTGAGCCGTTAGGTGGGCGAGCGCCTCGTTCGCATCCCAGTGGCG
Source organism: Gemmatimonadota bacterium (assembly GCA_025358055.1). Taxonomy (GTDB): domain Bacteria; phylum Gemmatimonadota; class Gemmatimonadetes; order Gemmatimonadales; family GWC2-71-9; genus JANYKV01. Next base: position 25,567 of record JANYKV010000150.1, on the reverse strand, counting down.
GGCGATGGGTGCGTCGGACCCCACACCATCTCGTGCAATGGCGCTCCCGACCCCCAGGCCGAAAAGGGTTCCGGCCACGCGTTCGGCAAGCTGGGGTTCAGATTTCACGCCACAATCCGATGCTTTGAAAGGCTCGTCATATTACACTTGTATCGACGAAGACGCACCCGTCGTTCTACGCTGGGAAGGATACCAACTCGTGGCTAAAGACTCGCTCTCCATCACTGACAACCGCACCGGCAAGGCCTACGAAATCCCGATCGCGGAGGGGACCATCAAGGCCACGGATTTGCGCCAGATCAAGGCGGATGAGGCCGATTTTGGCTTGATGACGTACGACCCGGCATTCATGAACACAGCGGCCACCCGGAGCGCGATTACCTACATCGACGGCGATGCCGGGATTCTTCGATACCGGGGCTACCCGATCGAACAGTTGGCGGACCGGGCCAGCTTTCTGGAAGTCGCGTACCTGCTCAACGTCGGGGAACTGCCCAACCGCGATCAATTGGCGAAGTGGACGCACGACATCACGTTTCACACCTATGTTCACACGAACATCATCAAGCTCCTCGAAGGTTTTCGGTACGATGCGCATCCCATGGGCATGCTTCTCGGCGTCGTGGGAGCCCTTTCCACCTTTTACCCCGACGCCAAGCACATCGACGACGCCAAGAATCGTTACATGCAACGCGTGCGCCTCCTCGCGAAGGTTCCCACGATCGCCGCGTTCATTTTCCGCCACTCCCGGGGTTTGCCCTACGAGTTCCCGCGCAACGATCTCGATTACATCGGGAATTACGTGAACATGATGTTCAGCATCGGCGGTCGGCACGAACCGAATCGCGTCCTCCAGCGGGCACTCGAAATTCTGCTCATCCTCCACGCAGACCACGAACAGAATTGTTCGACCAGCGCGGTCCGTTCCGTGGGCTCGTCACATGTGGACCCGTTCTCGGCCGTTTCGGCCGGAATCGCGGCGCTCTATGGCCCGCTCCATGGCGGCGCCAACGAGGCGGTGCTCGAAATGTTGGATGAGATCGGGGACAAAAAGCACATTCCCGAATTCATCACTAAGGTGAAGGCCGGCGAGGGTCGGTTGATGGGATTCGGCCACCGGGTCTACAAGTCATACGATCCGCGCGCGCGACTCATCAAGAAAACGGCCGATGAAGTTTTCCAGCAAACCGGCCTCAATCCGAAGCTCGAGATCGCGCTGGAGTTGGAGCGCATCGCGCTGGAAGACGACTACTTCATCAAGCGGAAGCTGTACCCGAACGTCGACTTCTACTCGGGGCTGATTTATCAAGCCATGGGGTATCCAACCGACTATTTCACCGTGCTCTTCGCGGTGGGTCGGTTACCGGGCTGGCTGGCGCAGTGGGAGGAGATGCTGAACGACAAGGACCAGAAGATTTCGCGCCCGCGCCAGATCTACACCGGTGCCGAAGTGCGGGACTTCGTTCCGATCGAGAAGCGATAGACTCCGCGCGGTTAGCCGGGGAGATCTTCTTCCAAATAAGTGTACCCTTCCAGGCCCGCCACATAGTCCGCGATGAAGGTGTTGGCCTCTTGCCGGGACAGCTCCGTGGCGTTGCTCACTTTCCGGCGGAAGGTGGTCAACAAATCGGACGCATGGAACTGCACGTAGTTGAGCACCTCGGTGACGGTATCACCCCGGACGAGATCGGTCACTTCGTACCCAGTTTCGGTGACGCGAATGTGCACGGCGTTCGTGTCTCCAAATAAGTTGTGCAGGTCACCCAGGATCTCCTGATACGCGCCGGTCAGGAAGATGCCGAGGATGTAGGGCTCCTGCTCCCGGAAGGGATGGAGTTCAAGACACGGCTTCCCTTTGCGGCCCCCGGCGAATCGGTCGATGACCCCGTCCGAATCGCAGGTGATGTCTTGCAGCGTGCCCCGGCGCGTCGGCTCCTCGTTGAGGCGGTGAACCGGCATGATCGGAAAGATATGATCAATGGCCCAATTGTCCGGCAACGATTGAAAGACCGAAAAGTTACAGAAGTATCGATCCACCAGCGCCGCCTCCAAATGCGCGACAATCTCGGGATGCGCGGCGCGATCCTCTGCAATCAGCGGAACGATGGCATTCATCGTGGCGAGATAGAACTGCTCAATATCGGCGCGGTCCTGCAGGGAGAGCACTCCGCTTGGGAACAGCTCCTGAACCCGTTCTTTCGCGAACACCGCGTCGTGGAACACCTCTTCCACTCGTTCGGGCGATAAGCTCTCCAAATTTTCCTTGAGTTCCACCAGCAGGGGATGGGGCTCGGGCCGGAGGAGAGGCGCGGCCGGCTCGGCCTGGGATTCGATGTCGGTCACGTTCACCAGCAGCAGAGAGTGATGAGCGGTGAGGGCGCGGCCGGACTCGGACACGATGTGCGGCATGGGGATTCCCTCGGTGCGGCAGAGGGTGCCCAGATTGTATACGATGTCATTGGCGTACTCGCGCGGAGTATAGTTCGCGCTCGCGGGGCGAGTGGAGCGGGATCCGTCGTAGTCCACTCCGAGCCCGCCGCCCACGTCGACGTGGGTGATGTTGAAACCCATAGACCGGATCTCGGCGTAGAATCGGCCGATCTCCTCAAGCCCCGCTTTGATGTACCGAATGTCGGTGATCTGGCTGCCCAGGTGAAAATGGACGAGCCGGAGGATGTCCTGGCGCCCCGCCGCCTTGAGCCGATCGAGTAAGGCCATGAGATGCGTGGCGCTGAGGCCGAATTTGGACTTCTCCCCCCCGCTCTTCGCCCAACGCCCTGCCCCTTCCGTCGCGAGCTTGATCCGCACGCCGATGGTGGGAGTGACGCTCATTTCGTCGGCCACGCGGAGCGCAACATCCAGCTCACTCAATTGCTCCAGGACAATGATCACCGTGTGGCCGACCTTCTGACCCATGAGGGCGAGCCGCATGAACTCTTCGTCCTTGTATCCGTTGCAGATGATGAGGTGGTCGGTCCGGTCGGTCAGGCCGAGCACGGCTTGCAACTCCCCTTTGCTTCCACATTCAAGACCGACGCCGAATGGCTGGCCGAACTGCACGATCTCTTCGATCACGTGTCGCTGTTGATTGACCTTGATCGGGTAGACGGTCGTGTAGGTACCCTCGTACCCAAATTCTTGGATGGCGTTCCGGAATTCCGTGGCCAGCGAGGTGATCCGCGCCTTGAGGATGTCGGAGAAGCGGAGCAGCAACGGAAGGCCGATGCCCTGGGCATCCAGGTCCATCGCAAGTTTGAAGAGATCAAGCCCCGGCCCCGACTTCGGTTCCGGATGCACGGCGACGTGGCCTTCCGCGTTGATACGAAAAAACCCCAGGCCCCAACCGAGCATGTTGTACAGCTTTTCCGCATCCTTGATCGTCCATGACGAAGTGCCGATGGCGCGCTCCTGTGAGGGCCGGAGACAAAAGTTTAATGCCGCCCGGGGTCGAGCGGCAGCGGTGAAGTGGTACCTTCGGTCCCCGCTAGGCTTTGGCGGGCGGGCCCGGGTCGGCGGTTTTCCGTCGGAGGTATTTCCGAAAGGTCGACAGACGGACCTCGGCGTCCGGGAGGCTCAAGACCAAGGTTTCCAAGTACCGGAGGTAGTCGGGCACCCCGGACAAGCGCCTGAGCTCAGGTAAAAAGGAACCCAGCTTCGCGATCACCGCTACATACTCGGTGTTGGCCGCGTGAAACATCGCCGGGTCGATCGCGTGGTAGGCCACGAACGAGGCGGCCATCTCCCAGTATGTGGTGACCATACGATACGACGCGCTCTCCGATCCGATCCATACCGCGAAGACCTCATTCGCGCTCTGTGGATCGAAGCGGTGGAAAAACCACTCTCGGGCAGCGCGGAGGACGGGCTCCCGGCGCTGATCGTACAGTTTGAGGAGAAGGTCCGCGCTTTCGTAGGGTGTACTCACACTCCCTCCGAAGCTAGACGTGCGGATCGTTACGCGAGGGGTTACCGCGGTACCTTGGGGACCTGCACGACATCGAGATCGTGGAGGAGCGCTTCACTCGCGATTATCGGGCGACTGAAATACCACCATTGGATGTCGGGCTTCCATGCTTCGTCTTCAGCCGCCAGAGGCCCCCAAAGACACCGCCCAAGGGGAACTAATACTTTCTGAATTCGCGCGTCGGCGGCGGCCAATCGCCGGCTCAAGGACTCTCGCTGCTCGGGACGAGCCGAGTTCCAGGCGCCCTCCAGAAGGTCGCGCGTGTCCATATCATTCAAGTACTCTTCCAAACCGTCGGGATACCGGCCAGCCACCTTGGCGACGATGACTTCCCAGGTTGCGACCAGCCCAGGGAGCCCGGCCTCAGTGATGCGACGAGAGCAGCCTTGGGTTTGGAAGAAGGCTTGAACCGGATCGGGAGACGACATCCCGGATGCTCCAAAGCAGAGGACGAAAAGCCTTCGGTGTCGAAAATTGCACCGGCCACGTATCCTACGGTGATCTCGCGGAATGGCAAGGCCTGATGTGACGATTCCCCTGGTGGTCGAGCGCGCCACCCTCGTGCAGCTGACACCCGAGGCCGTGTTCGCGTGGCATTTGAGACTGGGCGCGTTCGAGCGGTTGACCCCGCCCTGGGAGCGCGTCCGCGTAGAAAAGCCCGGCGGCCCCATCGCCAATGGCAGCGAGGTTACGCTCTCTATACGGAAGGGTCCGCTGGCGCTTCACTGGGTCGCACGCCACACGAATGTGGTACCGCCAGACACCTTTACCGACGAACAGGTGAAGGGCCCGTTCCATCAATGGACCCACCAACACCGGTTCGATCGCGCCGACGGCCAGCGTTGTCGCTTGACCGACCGGATTTCCTGTGTTCCTCCGCTCGGCAGCGTCGGCTCGATGCTTGGAACACCCTTCCTCCGACGGCAACTAGAACGCCTGCTCGAGTACCGCCATGCGGTGACGCTGGCCGACTTTCGCGACCTGGCCCAGTTCCAGGACCAGCCGCGGCTCACCATAGCAATCACCGGCGCGAGTGGCTTGGTCGGATCGGCCCTCGTACCTTACCTCCGAACTCAGGGACACCGAGTGCGGCCGCTGGTCAGGGGCAAGGCGGAAGGGGATGAAATCTCGTGGAATCCTGCGGCGGGCACTCTCGATCCCGACGACCTGGAGGGCACGGATGTTGTAGTTCACCTCGCGGGCGAGAATCTCGCCGCCGGCGCGTGGACCGCCAGCCGCAAGGCCGAACTGCGCGCGAGCCGAGTTCGCGGAGCGACTGTGCTGGCGACCGCGATCCGCCAGCTCTCCCGCCCCTCGCGACTCTTCCTAAGTGCCTCGGCCATCGGCTACTACGGTGATCGCGGCAATGAAATATTGACCGAAGCGAGCGGCATTGGCGTCGGCTTTCTCCCGGAACTGTGCCATGAATGGGAGCAGGCGTGTCTGGCAATTCAAGATCAAGTTCGAGTCGTTTGCTACCGGTTCGGGCTCGTGCTCACTCCAGCTGGCGGCGCCCTCGGTAAGCTCCTGCCGGTGTTCCGCGCTGGGCTGGGCGGCCCGGCCGGCGGTGGGAAACAGTGGATGAGCTGGGTTAGCATCGAGGATGTCGTGGCCGCGATTCAGTATGCCTGCTACACCGAGGAGCTCCATGGAGCGGTGAACCTGGTCGCTCCGGACGCCGTCACCAATGCGACCTTTGGTCAGACCATCGGGCGAGTCCTGCATCGCCCAGCGATGGTCCCAGTTCCGGCGTTTGCGCTCCGGCTCGGGTTCGGAGAAATGGCGGATGCCACTCTACTCGCCAGCACGAGAGTCGTGCCGGAACGGTTGGCGGCTTCGGGATATGGATTTCGGCACCGTTCGCTGGAGGCCGCCTTGCGACATCTCCTCGGAGTTCGCCCCTTAAGCAGCCAGCCCTCATGACCGACCCGCGACCTCGTGCCGTCGTCCTCTTGAGCGGTGGCCTCGACTCGGCGACAACACTCGCCATCGCGCTTCACCGCGGCTTTGTCGTGCACGCATTGAGTTTTCGTTATGGCCAACGGCACGCGATCGAGCTCGATGCGGCGCAACTCATCGCCCAACAATCCAAGGTTACCCAGCACGTCATCGTGGACATCGACCTCCGCACGTTTGGCGGCTCCGCCCTCACTGCGGATATCGAGGTTCCCAAGAGGCCCTCGCTCCCCGCCATGGGCACCGGCATTCCCGTGACCTACGTCCCGGCCCGCAATACCATCTTTCTCTCGTTCGCGCTCGGATGGGCCGAGGTCCTCGACGCGGCCGACATTTTCGTGGGGGTGAACGCCGTGGACTACAGCGGATATCCCGATTGCCGTCCAGAGTTCCTCGAGGCTTTTGAGCGGGTCGCGAACCTCGGAACCAGAGCCGGAATCGAAGGACATCGGAGGTTCCGCGTTCACGCACCGCTGATAACTCTGACCAAGGGCGATATCATTCGGCAGGGAGCCGCCCTTGGCGTCGACTACGCACTGACCCGGAGCTGTTACGACCCGTCGCCAACCGGGGCGGCCTGCGGAACCTGTGACGCTTGCTTGTTTCGTCTCAAAGGGTTTCGGGACGCCGGGCTGGTCGACCCAGCGCCGTACGTATCCTTGTCGTCGATCACCTACCCACCGTAGGTTCCCTCATGTCGTACGCGGTGAAGGAACTCTTCTATACTTTGCAGGGTGAGGGCGCGAATGCCGGACATCCGGCGGTATTTTGCCGATTCGCCGGCTGCAATCTCTGGACGGGGCACGAGGAGGACCGCGCCGCGGCGACCTGTCGTTTCTGCGATACCGACTTCGTTGGGTTGGACGGCCCCGGCGGCGGTCGGTACGCTACCCCAGAAGTCTTGGCCCAGGGCGCCGCGGATTTGTGGCCCGGGGAGAGAGCCAAGCATCGGCTCGTAGTTTGCACCGGGGGGGAACCGCTGCTCCAGCTCGATCCCCCGCTGATCGACGCCTTTCATCGCCATCAATTTCGCGTGGCGGTGGAAACCAACGGTACGATCCTCGCTCCCGCCGGGCTCGATTGGGTTTGCGTAAGTCCGAAGGCGCGAGCGACCCTATTGCAGGTCCGCGGGCAGGAGTTGAAACTCGTGTTCCCTCAGGAGAGCGCAGATCCATCGCAGTACGAGGGCCTCGACTTTCAGCATTTCTACCTGCAGCCAATGGACGGCACGGAACTCGAGGCCAATATTCGGAAAGCGGTGGAATACTGCCTGGCCCATCCCCAATGGCGGCTGTCACTGCAGACCCACAAGCTCCTGGGCATACCATGACGGTAACGCGTTGATGTCGTTACAAGGCTACTCGGATCGGATCAACCATGCATTCGCGTTCACGGCGAAGCACCATCCGGCGCGAGTGTCGCGAAACGACCCCCACTCTTGCCTGATCCGGACCTCCAATGTCGCGGTGATTTTGGCGCGTCACGGCGCGGACGAGGCCACGATCGTTGCGAGTGTGCTCAAATTGTTGGTCGAGGAGAGCGGCCCGGCCCGGCTCGATACCCTTCAAGGGGAAATCATCCGAAAGTTCGGGACCATGGTGTGGCAGGCCGTGGATCAGGCCTCGGAGCCACGCTACGATCGGTTCGGACGGGAGCGATCGTGGAAGGCCTGCAAGATGGACTACCTGGCCAAACTGACCCGGGCGGAACCTCGCGTGTTGGACGTCTGCGCCGCAACCGAGATTCACCTCTCCGGCTCGGCCCTCGCCGATCTCAGGCGCCTCGGCGCGGAATACCTCGAGACCATAGGCCCCGCGAGCACCGAACAAACTTTGTGGTGGCACGGCACCCTACTCGAAATGCTCGAACACCACGCGACGTGGACTCGACCCCCGATGCTCCATGAGTTCCAAACTCTCGCCGCCCAGTTGGCGGCCCATCTCGAAGGGATCTAGCCCCCTCAGGCCGACTTCTTAGCCTTGCTCTTGGACTCTTCCGCCGCTTTGCCAGACTTTACCTTTTCCCCACCTGCCTTCTCCTTGTCCTCTTTGCCCGGCTTACTGTCCAGATTTCCTTTGGTTTGCGCCTTCTTCGCCTCCTCCGCCTTCGCCTCTGCGGCCTTGGCGTACCCCGCGGCAAACGCTTCGTTCACCCGGACGACCGCATCATTGAGTCCTTTGTACCCGTACCCCTCGGCGATGGCGGGGAGTTTGTCAGCCATGCTCTGATCCACCACGGTGGTCCCGGCCGGAACATAGTGCCCCGGGGCGACGGTGACGCCGATGACTTTCGCGCCGGGCTCGACGACCGACCCCGCTCCAATGATCGATTTGAACACCATCGCTTGCATGCCGACGAAGACGCTGTCTCCGATTCGGGCGGGGCCATGCACGAGGGCTTGATGGGCGATCGACACATAGTTCCCGATATGAACCGCGAACGCCTTGCCGCCGACGTCAAATGTCCGGTTCGGAATGGGCTTCCCTTCATGCATCGTTTCCAAGGCGTGAATGACCACGCCGTCTTGGATGTTGGTCCCTTCGCCGATAAAGATCGGATGCCCTTCGTCCCCCCGGATGGATGCAAACGGGGCGACGTACACCTGCTTGCCGATCTTCACGTCCCCGATGACGCTCGCGAGCGGGTCGAGGAACGCCGTGGGATCGGCCGAGGGCTTGAGCGCGGCTGGATTGAATTCAGTCGAGACGCTCGGCCGGGTGGCGGCCTGCGCGCGGTCAATAGATTTGCGGGCCAGCTGTTCCCGAAGACTGTCCACGGTCAGCCCCAGGCTGACCAGATCGGTTCCGCCCCGCTTGACCTCTTGGCCGGTCACCAGAACCACCCCAAGCAGGGCGGAGCCGAGAAAGGCACCAATTCCACCCGCGGCCATCTTGACGGCGCTCATGCCGGCTCCTCTCGAAATCCATTTCGTTGTCAGACGACCCTATAGCACCAAATAGGCAGTATCGCTCAGCGGTGGAAGAACTTGAGGCCGTGCCCTACCTCGCCCCGCGCGGGGGTACCGGCTTACTTTATTACTCATGACTCACCCCGGTTCGAGCCAAGCGCTGGGAAGCCTCCCGAGCGCCTTTGCGGCAGCATGCCGACAAGCCAGAACCGATGTCGAGCTATTCGAGCGCTGCCGTGACATCCTGAGCCAGCGCTTCAACAGCAATGCGATCTGGTTTACGGTGCATTCCCCGAGCGGAAACATTCCGGTGCTCGGCAAAGCGGACGGCTACGCGAACGCCGCGGAAGTCGCCCGCTGCGCGAGCGGGTCCACCGAGTTGGTTATTAGCGCGGCCCCGGAAGTGGCACGAATCATGGGTCCGGTGGCCCTGCCTGTGGCCTTGGGGTTGAGCCTAGTACTCGAGCTCCGTAGCATCATGTTGGAACGGCAGAGCGCCCTCGATGACGCCAGTTTCCAGCTCCGCGCGCTCCGTCAAGTGGCCCGACTGCTTTCCTCGGTGCATTCCGCCGAGGAAACCGAGAATCTGGTTCTCGATTTTATGGCGGAGGTCTTCTTCGCCTGGTGGGCCTGTTTCTATCACGTCACCCATGACGCCTATGTCCTCAGTCGCTTTCGCTCCCTCTCCGATCAAGCGCGCCCTGGCCCCATCTCTCGCCCCCTCCTCGATGCGGCTCTGCCTCCCGGCAGTGCCGTGGCCGCCACCGATGACGTGGGGATCAAGAGCCTGGTTCCGGCGGGCGCCGAGCTCGTCGTTCCCTTGGACGCGGGCGGAGAGCGAATGGCGGTCTTGGTGTTAGGCCCCCGGATGAACGGTACCCCGTATTCACGCCCGGAGCGCGAGTTGGCCGGAACCCTGTCCTTTGCCGCGGCCATCGCCCTCAAGAACGCACAACTGGTAGAGCGACTCCACAATCAGGCCACTACCGATGAGCTGACCGGCCTGTTCAACCGTCGGGCGCTCGAGGAACGGTTGGCGGCCGAGATTTCCCGAAGCAACCGACACCAGATCCGGACGACGATCGTGTTGGTCGATGTCGACCATTTCAAAGTGATCAACGATACGTTAGGCCATGCGGCCGGAGACCGGTACCTCGTGCTAGTCGGCCAGCTGCTCTCGAAGCATGTCCGTACGTTGGATGTGGTCGGCCGGTTGGGCGGCGACGAGTTTCTGGTGATCCTGCCGATGACCACCACCGTTGAATCCCGCGTCTTCATCAACCGCATTCAGAGCGGTGTCGCCTCGTTCGCGCAGATCCACCCGGAGTTCGGGCCGACGACGCTCAGCATGGGCTTGGCAGAAACGCCCCAACACGGGACGAACACCGCAGCACTGCTCGCCGCGGCCGATGCCGCGCTCTATGCGGCGAAACGCGGCGGCAGAAACGCAGTGGAGGTGGCCTCAGGCCTGGCGTGAGCGCCCATGCATCTTGATCCCGTCACCGCATTCGAACGCGCCAACGCTGCGTTGGGCGACCGGTTTCACCTCGAGCGCCTCGTGGCCGCGTCCATGGAACGGCTGCTCTTCGTCGGCACCGATCTCTTGCTCAAACGCAAAGTCAGCATCCGGGTGAACGTATTCTCCTCCGCCGAGCTCCGCACCTGGTTCATGCGAGAGGCGGAGGCATTGGGCCAACTCGATCACCCCGCGATCCGCCATGTCTACGATGTAGGGATCGTGAACGATCTGGCGTTTCGAATCGGCAATTGGATCGACGGCGAAGGCCTCCACGAGGCGGTGCAGCGCGGCCCCCGGCCCATCCCCACCGTTCATGCCCTCGCCCGCGACCTACTCGGCGCCCTCGAACACGCCCACGCGCGAGGAGTGGTCGTTCGACGGGTCATCCCGGCGGCCCTGATCGTGAATCCCGGTGGAAGAGGCACGCTCACCGATTTACGCTTCTGCAGCTACACCCTCCCCGCGGTCCCGAAATCGGAGGTGATCACCGGATTGCCGTTCCTTGCTCCGGAAATTCGGGACGGGCAGCCCGGCGACCCAACGAGCGACGTCTATACCGCCGGCGCAGTTTTGTACTACGCCGTAACCGGGCACGAGCCACCGCTCGACCCGGCGACCCTCATCCGGCCTTCGCTTTATCGGCCCGCGTGCCCCCATGCGGTCGAACGCATGCTGCTCCGCGCGCTGCAGACCCCACCGGGGCGGCGGTACCTCACGGCGGGGGAGATGCTCGAGGATTTCTCTTCCGACGCGGGCAGCTTCGGGGCGCCTGCGACCTTCGACAGCGCCCCGCAAAGCCCCGTATCCGATTCGGGAGGCCACTGGGAGAAGCGACTACGACGCGCGCTGGGGGACGACTACGAACTGCTGAATGAGTTGGGCAGCGGGGGATTCGGTCGGGTCTACCGCGTCCGCGACCTTCATCTGGAACGCATGGTCGCGCTCAAGATCCTGCACCCCTTGCTCACCCAGGATCCGGCCGTCGTCGAACGATTCCGCCGCGAAGCCCAGCTGGCGGCTCGCCTCAACCATCCAAACATCGTGAACATCTATGACATCGGAGGGCGATCCGGTCTGATCTGGTACACGATGGAAATCGTCGAAGGGCCGAACTTGGCCCAAATGGTCGAGCGTGATGGCCCGCTGCCCATCGAGAAGGTCGTTCGACTACTCCGAGAAGGACTTTCCGCCCTATCCCAGGCCCACGTGGCCGGCCTGGTGCACCGCGACATCAAGCCCGAGAACATGCTGACTGAACGGGACGGCAGTCTCCGGATCACCGACTTTGGCTTGGCCCTGGCGCTCCGGGGGCAGGGCAAATTCGGCGGCGCCAGCAGCCACAGCGGAACCCCCCAATTCGCCAGTCCCGAGCAACTCCTGGGTGAACGGGTGGACCAGCGCACTGATCTGTATAGCCTGGCCGCCGTCGCGGTTTTCGCCCTGATGGGCGAACCCCCGTTTACCGGCTCGACGCCGGAGCAGATTCTCGCCCAACAGACCAACAATCACTTCCCCGATCTCCAGGGTGCACGCCCGGAAGTCGGGCCGGAATCGGAGAAGGTCTTGCGGCGGGTCCTTCGATCCGAAGTAAATGCCCGCTATCCCACAGCCGGGGAGTTCCTTCAAGCGCTGAATCGGGCCATTCGCCGGGATCAGCGGAGCCGCGGGGCGGCTTGGCTGCAGGCCGCCACCCAGTGGTTTAGGAGTTGAGGCGCCAACGCCGCAGCCGGAGGGCCGGGTGCTACCTCAATTCATCAGGAGGTTGAGGCAGGCAAAGACAACGGGCCGCTCGAGGAGGAGCGGCCCGCATGGCTTGAGGCCCGGCATGAGCGCCGCATTACTTGTGGCGGTAGATGACTCGGCCGCGAGTGAGATCGTACGGGGAGAGAACCACGCTGACCCGATCACCTTCCAATACCCGGATTTTGAATTTGCTCATCTTGCCCGCCGCGTAGGCCAGAATCGTGTGTCCGTTTTCGAGGAGGACGCGGTAGTTTCGGTCGGGTAGCACCTCCTGTACAACCCCTTCCATCTCAATGCCTTCTTCCTTCGCCATCCAGATCTCCCGACCAAAAGGGCCCGTCCAAACCGCCGCCGGTGCATTCGCGGAAGACGGAAGCGGGCGGACCAGTGTGGCTCCGCGGCTTCCCGCCCCCCGATTCCCCGGTCAATCTCAACCTTTCAGGCCTGCTTCGCAACCTCCGACCCGTTCCCAGACACGCTAGCTCGAAGCGGTCCGATGTGCTCCTCGACGAGGGCGATGAGGGGCTCGAGCGCGGCGGCATCGAAAATGAGCCGGGCTCCGGCAGTGGCATACAGGTCGGGCAGCGCCCGGGTAGCGCCCAGCGAAAGGAAGGCACGGTAGGCCGAAACGGCCTTCGCTGGATCGGTGAGACTGGCCCGCCACAGTTGGAGCGCGCCTAATTGCGCGATGCCGTATTCGATGTAGTAGAACGGATATAAGAAAATGTGCAGCTGGCGGTACCACCTCGCCAACCGCTCCTGCTCCAAACCGCTCCAATCGATGTCTGGCTCGAACCGAGTTCGAATCCGCAGCCACGCGGCGTCCCGCGCGGCCGGGTCCCCGCCCTCCCCCGAAGTGTAGATCCAGCTCTGAAACGCATCGACGGAGGCGATGTGAATCAGACTGGCGAGCACGTCCTCCAATGCCTCGAGCCGTGCGTGCCGCGCATCCTGGGCGCTCAAATACCCATCCGGTGGTCCGAGATGCTCCAGAGCGAGGAGCTCCATGGACATTGACGCGAGCTCGGCCGCCTCGGAAGTTGGATGGCGCTGCCAGATCAAAGGCTGACGGTGCGAGGCGAACGCATGGAAGCAGTGGCCCGCTTCATGAATCAGCGTCTTGACGTCGTCCATGACGCCGGAAGCGTTCATGAAGATGAACGGCCGCCCGGAAAAATGCAGGGTGTCACAATAGCCCCCGGGCGCCTTCCCTTTGCGACTGTCCAAATCGAGGAGGCCTTCCTCGATCATTGTGTGGAATTCCGCACCGAACGCCGGATGCACCCGATGAACGACCCGCGCACCGGTGCCCGCCAATTGCCCGGTGTCACGAAACGGCCGGAGAGGATCGGTGCGGTAGGGATCGACACCCAAGTCCCAGGGTCGAAGCGCCGGCAACCCCAACCGGGCGCGACGAGCCTCCAACATCCGCCGATACGCTGGAACCACCACCTGCTCGATGGCTGCGTGCAGCTGGTCACAATCAGCCGGCGTGTAGTCAAAACGATATTTCGCCGCGAACGCGTACCCACGGAAATCATTGAAGCCGGCGTTCCGCGCCAGCCGCTGGCGGAGGTCGTACATCCGGTCGAAGAGCTGAGCGAGATCGTCTCGGCGCTCCAGATAGGGCGCTACCATCGCCCGATAGGCCCGTTCCCGAACCGCGCGATCATGCCGTTCGAGAAATGGCGAGAGCTGTGGCAACGGAAGCTGCTGCCCGTCCCAAAGCGCCGTCATCGACCCGGTAATGCCTTGGTACTGGGTATTCAGTTCTTCCAACTGCGCGATAAGCGGGACGTTTTCCTCACGAAAAATGGCAATGGCCGCTCGGAACCGCCCCAGCATGGTCTGCAGCTCCGGGCGAGTGTAGCCGAGGTCGACCAGCCGACGCGCCAATTCGACACTGAGCTCGTCCGCCTTCGGCATGATCTCCACGGAGAATCGTCGGTGGGTCGCCTCCTTGTTCGGATTCCCCGTATCGCAGGTGTACGCGATCATCGCGGCCGTCGCCGCCTCAGTGAGGCACTCTTCGAGGCGTGACCACCGCGATAGCCAGGCCTCCACGGTCTCTCGGGAGAGAGGCTCCCGGGCGAGCTCCAGATACAGCCCCTCGATGTCGGGCCAGGCTGCCGCTTGAACCAGGTCGGGTGTGAGCGCATCGATCCGGGTCATGCGGCCTTTTCTTCGACCGGCGCGGACATCGCGCCCGGCGTCACGCGGAAGGCGAGTAAACCCACAAACGCGACGATCGCCCCCGCGACATAGAATGGCGCTGCCGTGCTCACATACTGAAACGCGGAGGCGGCAATAAGCGGAGCGATGATCCGTGCCACGCCGGCGAACATTTGCGCGACACCCAGTGTGGTTCCCAATTCCGATTTCTCAGTGACTTGTGACATGAGGGAGGTAGTCGCCGGGAAAAGTAACGCAGTTCCGATTGGCACTAGCGACATAATGACCGCGAGCAGCGGAATGTTGTGCGTCTGAGGATACAGGAAGAGTCCAAACATCATCAGGATGGTTCCGGTGCGCATCGCCGCCGCTTCCCCGATCCGGGCGACGATGGGGCCGAGTAGCACGGCCCGCATCAGAAATCCCAGGGTGCCGAAGTACATGAACACCCAAAAAATGGTCTTCTCGTTGATGCCGAATTCCCGGCCGAGGTACAGCGGTAAGATGAAGGTGAGGCCAGTGAAGCCGAGCATGCCCGCGCCATAAATCAGAATGAACCGGGACACCATTCTGGTCGGGTGCTGGACCACCGCAAGGGCGGCGTGCCAGACCGGTTTTCGGACCTTGACCTCTCCCGGGGGCGCCAGCTGCCGCGATTCGGGGAGCCACTTCCAGGCGAACGCGATGTTGAGGCCGCAAAGAGTGGCGGCAATCAGACCCGGGGCAGATGGGCCGAGGTGCGCCGCGCCCGATCCGATCAATGGGCCTAGGATGACTCCCAGGGAAGTCGCGGCCGACAGCCAGCCCAAGGCCCGGGCGCGATCTCCGGGCGGCACGGTATCCGCCACATAGGCCTGGATGACCCCGGTCGTCCCCCCGCCAGCACCCTGAATGATGCGAGACAGGAACAGCAACCAGAGGCTTTGCGCCAGACCAAACACTAGATACGCAAGGGCCGACGCGATGAGACCAATCAAGAGCGCCGGCCTCCGGCCGTACCGATCGGACACCCGACCCCAAATGGGGGAAGAGAGCAACTGCGCGATCGAATACGAAGCCGTCATGAGACCGATCAACTGCGGGGTTGCGTGCAAGGCCAGGCCGCGGAATGGCAGCAAAGGCACCACCATGAGCAGCCCCATCATGTCGATGAAGCTGGTCGCGATGAGAACACTCAGCCGGCGAAGCTGATCGTTCCCGCGGACTGCGGCAGACTCCGGAACAGTCACGCCACGCCTCCTCCAGCCCGTTCGCCGGCCAAGGCGAACACGATTCCGCTGATCAGCATGAGCATGACTCCGTACGCGGCGGCCACTCCCACATCGGATTGGCGCAAGCTTCCGAGAATTTCGAGGGAAATCGGTCGCGTATCATAGGTGTAGAGGATAACGGAGGTGAGGAAATCGCCGAAGGCCGTGGCGAACGCCAGGCTTGCGCCGGCGGCGATGGCCGGTCGCAAGAGCGGTAGCGTCACTCGACGGAGCGTCCGCCAGCGGCTGGCGCCCAACGTCGCAGCCGCCTCCTCCAGGGACGGATCCAATTGACGGAATCCCGCCAGGATCGCGCGACCAGTGATCGGCAAACTTCGGACGAAATATGCGAGCGGCAGGATGACCAAGGTCCCCACCAAAATGACCCGACCGGCCAACGGCGCATTGACGCTGAACATGGTTGCCAGCGCGATGGCGAAGACGGTTCCCGGTACCGCCCACGGCACTTCCAGCAGCGTCTCCAAAAGCGCGGCCACCCGTACGCGGCGCCGAAGCACCAGAATGGCGACCACCAACGCCGTCGCAACCGCGAACACGGTCGCCGCGGTTGCCATCCATAGGCTGGTCACCATCGGCCGGAGTCGGACCGGGTCCTGAAACAGGGTGAAATAGTTTCCAACGGAATACACCGGCGGGACGGCTTCCAACGTCCAAGTCCCCCGCGGAACGAACGATACCAACAACAGGGTGAGGTGCGGAAGAATCAGGAACACGGCCAGGCACCAGACGGCGGTCGGAACCAGGAAACGGGAGATTCCCGTCCGGAGGCGACGCGGCTCCGGCGCCACCCCTTTGCTGCCACCGGAGCGGTCTCCATTCCGACTCGAATGCCGCAGCAAGGCGAGCCCCAGGAGTGCCACCACCGTGAGGGCAAACGTCTCCACCATCGCCAACGGGATGTCTCCGTTGAGGCGCGTCGAAACAATTTGAGTGGTCATCACGCGAAACCCGCCACCGAAAATGTAGGGTGCGCTGAACGATGCGAGCGAGGTCAGAAACGTGAGCAGCCCGGCGCCGCCGAGCGCGGGCCAAAGCAGCGGCAATACGACCCGGCGGAGCATCCTCCATCGTCCGGCCCCGAGCGTCGCGGCAGCCTCGAGCAGCGAAGGATCCAGTCGCTGAAGGCCGGCACGCGTGAACAGGTAGAAGTAGACGTACATCGAGTACGCGTGGACCAGGAGCACGGCTCCCGGTCCTTGGAGCCGCCACGGGGCTTCTTCCAGATGGAAGACGTATTGGAAGAGATGTGCGGCAAAGCCGGTCTCGCCATACAGAAACAGGAACGCAATGACACCGACCAACGGTGGCAAGACCGCCGGCAACGCCAGAATCCCGGAGATCACCCGACGGCCAGGAAAGTGATATCGGGCCACGAGGAAGGCCAGCGGAATTCCAATCAGGGCCGACAGGGCGACGCTCGCAAGCGAAATCCAACAGCTGGCCCACAACGCGCCCCACTCGTTTCGCTCGCGAACGAACCGCCCCACCGCCTCGAGGGTCCAGCCTCCTGGGGTGTGAATGCCTTCCACGAAGACGAGGAAGAGCGGGTACACCACAATCCACGCCAACACCACGGCGACCAACGCGCCCAACCACTGACTTCCGCGGCCGCGGCTCATGCCGGCTCGTGGGGGAAAAGGTGGACCCCGCGATCCTTCGGTTCGAGGCCGACGCGATCACCGACCCGCACCGCCCACGGATCCGCGGCGACCTCAATCGTGGTTCCATCGCCAAGGGCGACGGTGAAGAAGCCCTGCGCGCCGGTAAATCGACGGGCGAGGACCTTGCCGGTCAAACGGTCCGGGCCGGGCGCGACCATACCGAGGGCCTCGGGTCGCGCCAGCACCTGCACTGGTCCGGGAGCCACCGCCGCGTTCGTCGGGAGACTCCACTCCACCCCCGCCAGGCGCACCCGACACCGGTCACCCTCAACCGCCACGAGAGTCGCCCGCATCTCGTTGGTGCGCCCCACGAAGCGCGCCACGAACGGTGTCCTGGGCACCGCGTACAGTTCATCCGGCGTGCCAACTTGTTCCAGGCGCCCTTGGTTGAGAACCGCCACGCGGTCCGCCAGATCGAAGGCCTCCTCCTGCTCGTGGGTTACCAGCACCGTCGTCGTCCCGACCCGCTGGATCAGGGCACGGAGCTCCCGGCGAGTGCGCTCGCGGAGCGAGGGATCGAGATTGGAAAGGGGTTCATCGAGCAAGAGTACGCGCGGCTCCGGCGCGAGCGCACGCGCGAGGGCCACCCGTTGTTGTTGTCCGCCCGAGAGCTGGGAAATGCGGCGGCGCTCGAATCCGCCGAGTTCGACCAACTCCAGCGCCGTTGCCACCCGCCGGATCAACTCCGAGCCCGTTACGCCGAGGCTCTCGAGCCCGAAGGCAATGTTTCCCCCCACGTCCAAGTGGGGAAAGAGCGCGTAGTGCTGAAACACCATCCCAAACCGGCGCGCGACCGGCGGCGTGTTCGTAATGTCCTCGCCCGCGACGGAGAGCGTCCCTCGCTCGGGGCGTTCGAATCCCGCCAACAATCTGAGGGTGGTCGTCTTTCCGCTCCCGCTGGGGCCGAGGAGCGCCACGATCTCTCCTTGGCGAATGCCGAGGGACACCTGGTCTACCGCTCGATGATCGTCGAATCGCTTCTCGAGATCCCGGAGCACGAGAAAATCGGCCCCGCCGGCCACCGGCTCAGCACTCACGACACACCTCTCATTTGGCCGACCCGCCAGATGCACGTCCGGTGTTACGTACCCGCTGGTCCCAGTAGGCCATCCACGCGGCGCCCTTGTGGGCCAGCAGTGCCCAGTCCATCTCGGCCACCACCATCCTCCGTTCGACGTCTGCGACCCACGGCGGCACCTCGGCCGCCGGAAGGTCGTTGCGGACCGGGAGACGAAAGACTCCCCGAGCCGCTAACAACTGTCCCTCGATACTTCCCACAAATTCGATGAAGGCCTTGGCGGCCTCTGGGTGCCGGCTGCCTCGCACCAGCGCAATAGCGTCCTCGATAACGACCGTCCCACTACGCGGGAACGTGTAATTGACCGGCCGCCCCTTGGCCCGGTCGATCAACACATCAGGAAGATCCCACAACGTGAGCAATCCTTCTTGTCGGGAGAGCTTCTCGATCAAGAGCGCCGGGTTCAGGACATACGTGCGGGTCTGAGCGTCCAAGCGACGGAGCCATCGAACGGCCTGCGTGGTATCGCCGGTCGCGCGGAGGCTGCGTACGAACATCAGCCCCCAAATGGCCCGCATTGTTCCGCTCGCCATCGGGTCGCGGATCAGCACTTTGTCCCGCCACTTCGGATCGAGTACATCGTCCCAATCTTGCGGCGCTTGTTCGGGCGTGACCGCGCGCTCATTATATGCAATGACGGCGGGTGTGCGGTACACCGCCACGTAAAGATCATTGGGGCCGAGATCACATGGGTCCACGTGGTCGGCCCAGGTGGGGCGGTACGGGGCCAGTAAAGAATCGGCAATCCCCCGCTCGAACAACGTGGTCGGGCCTCCGAACCACACATCCGCCTGAGGGTTCACGCGCTCGGAGCGAATCCGATCGAGGACCTCTTGACTCCCCATGTCGAGCCAGCGCACGTCAATGTCCGGGTGTTTCGCTTCGAAAGCGTGCTCCAATAGCTCGAGTTGGTCGCGGCCATGAGGCGAGTATAGCACCAGCGGAATTCGATCATCCCTCGAACACGAGACGACCAGGAGAAGAGCGAGGCTACGGTACAGCCGCATTGACTCTGGAGCCGAGCAAGTTTGCAAAAAGCCGGTAGGCTCCGGTCACCCCCGCCGGAAGTTGTCGAAAAAAGCTCAGTCCGGTGTAGATGTAGGTCCCCCGCCCCACCCGGGCCATGAGTAAGCTCCCTTGCAGAGGGGTTTCGCCGGGGTCGTGCGTTTCGAGCTGCGGGATGAACGCTGCATCCCAGGTGTGAGCGAAATAGAGTCCGCGCTCCTGCACCCAACCGTTCCAGTCCTCGGCTGTAATGCGATTCGGCTCGGCAAAGAGCGAGGCGTCGGCACGGAGGATCTTCACCGGGGCGTCTTCATCAGTCACTCGGTCATGTGGCGCCGCCAGAGTCATCGGGAACGGCGTGAATCCGCCGCGGAAATACGGCTGCTGTTGATACTGCACGATGACCCGCCCGCCCGCCCTCGTGTAGGCCAAGAGTCGAGCATTGTTCTGCACCAGCGCGGTATCCGTTTCGTAGGCGCGGCTGCCCACCACGATCGCATCGAACTGCGCGAGGTCGCCCCGTTCGAGCGTGGCTCGGTCGAGGATGACGACCGGCACCCCAACGCTCTTCAACGCTTCAGGGACTCGGTCCGCCGCGCCTCGGATGTATCCCACTTTCACCAACCGAGGCAACGCGAGCGGAGTCGCCCGGATGGAGACCACCGCGCGCCGTCCGAAAGAATGCGGCACGATATGAGGATAGTCCACCGTCATGAGCCCCATCCCGTAACTCCGCCCGCCGGAATCCACCGCCTCCACCCGAAGCTGATACTCGCCGGCCGCAAGCTTCGGTGGTGCTTTGACCGAGACCACGACAGTCTGATGCTCATCCTCTCGAGTGAGTTCGAACGGCACCGGCGCCACGACCGGCCAGCCGCTGGGCACCGCGACCAGAAGCGACCCCTTGGTCGCGTCGCGGGAGCCGTGCGTGAGCGTCACGGTGATGTCTTGCGGGTCGGTCCAGGACGTGGGCCACACCTGGGTCGCGGGATCGACCTTCACGTCCACCCGAGGAACAATTTCCAAGGGCCGGCGGACCTCGCCAAGCGCCTGATCCCGATAGCGGAATGTGACCGGACGCGACTGGCTGATCGCGCGGTCGCCGCCAACGGTCGTGCTGAACTTGGCACGCAGAATGGGCGGCCCAAACGGCTCGCCCCGAACAGCGGCGGGTCCAATCCAGCGGTAGAGCGCGCCGTCTCGCGGGAGCGCGAGGAAATAGGGAACGGTGATGGGCTGATCAGTCGGAACCGTCACTTGCACCCGGCACGAGGCCACCGTGCCCGGCTCCACCCGTTGGTCGGTCCCCAGACAATCTCCAGTGGGGGTCTTGGGAGTCCAATTCCCGTCTCCCTCGAGCGACATCCGCACCATCACGGGCTCTTTCCCCGTGTTCCAGATCGACAAACGGAGCCCGACCTGTTGACCCGCGACCACCCGTGAATCATCCGCGGTGGCATCGGCCACCAACCCCAACTCGATCGACCGGAGTCGGTCTTGATGCGCCCGGGCATCGCGCACTTCGATTAGGGTCGGTCCAGGTCCCGAACTGGGGGTTACCACCGCCGTGTCGACACCGGACCACAACTCCGTCCCTCCCGTTCCGGTCCGATCAACCAGCAGAGCGAGGCGGACCGTGGAGCCCCCAATTTCCTGGAGCATCCCCATCTCCTGGGACCGATGCAGGCTGCGGCCGCGCATGGCGATTTGGTGATAGGATTGTCCGATTTCGGAATCCAACATTCCGCCGTTCAAATGAGCAGTCGTTCCGGTCGTGTCGAACCATGCGTTGCGGAAAAGTTTCGACGGGGCCCAAGGTCGGAGCCCTTCCTCACGCGCCAATTCGGGGAACCGGGTCGAATCGCCGGCGATGCGGAAGGCCTCTTGGGCGGCCCACCCCGCGGCCTGATGCTGGCCATGACCATCGCGGGGAGTGCCGGAGAAAATCGACACCACCAACTGGGGCCGAAACCGCCGCACGATGCGGACGACGTCCTTGAGAACCGAGTCCCGGGGCCAGAATTTCCAGGCCTCATCGATCGTCTTCGAGAACCCGTAATCGAAAGCGCGGGTGAAATACTGTCGGGCTCCATCGAGACTCCTGGCCGCCAGGAGTTCTTCGCTCCGGATCAGGCCCAATCCATCGCCCAACTCAGGTCCGATGAGGTTTTGGCCTCCCTCTCCACGATTCAATGAGAGATACGCTGCCTCCGCGCCCTGCCCTCGAACGAGAACCGTAAGAAGCTCCGTATCCTCATCATCCGGATGGGCCCCGATCACGAGCACCCGCTTGTGGTGCCCAAGCATTCTCCGCTCCTGCTCCAAGGCAACCACCCCACCAGTCGTGGGCCCGACGACCTGGCCGGTTGCCGGAGCGGCCCAAGCGCAGGCGCCTGCGGCGATGACCAGAGATTTGAGCAGGAGGAACGATGGCCTTTGGAGCGAAATGGAGGAAGAGTTCACGACTCCGTGGGACCCTTTGGCGGCGGGCCCGGATAGTCCTCCTGGTCGTTCTCGGCGGGCTCTTCGGTCGGTTGCTGGGCTTTCGGAGGGAGCCCGAGGAACAAGGCCAACACGAAACTGATCAGAGAGGCGGCCAGTAGGGATTCCCCGACCCATTCGACCCCCGCGTTCAGCAGCACCAGCATCCCCACCGACACACACACGGTGCCGACCGCTCGAAGAATCTCGTCGAGGTTCCTCCAGCGGGTGGCCCGTCCCCAAAACAGCGACGAGGCCAGGCCGACGAGGCCGAGCGCAAGGATTCCGTACCAGATCAAGATCCAATAGCGCCGTCCGATGATCATGCAGAGCCCTCGGATCGTTGATCAGCCCGGGCCGGCTGAACGCCCCTGCTCCCTAGGGGTAAACCCCCCGGGCAGCGGGATGAGATGTTAGTCTGTTCCTTCCTTCGGCACCAGCGGGCCCCCCAAACGACCTCTTAGGCATGGCCACAGGCTGGGCAGGGGCAGGCCTGGAGCAGACGTTCGAACGTATAGATCCCCGTGTCATGGCCGTCGCTCCAACCAATCCGAAGGCCATAGGCCCCCACCAACGCCACGGAGACGGGCGTGATGCCCGCTGGCACCCGGGAAGGGTCCAGAAGGGGCCGGCCGGTCATCTCTTCGACACAAGCGGCACAGGGACACGCCAGCCGCAGCATACGAGCCGGGAACAAGGCCAGGTGAGTTCCCGGTCTCCACTCGATGACAAGCCCGTCATCCCGGCGGGTGATCCTGTGGGGAATCGTCGTATCTGCCATTGGCGTTACACTCCCCCCTGGGCTGCCTTATTTTCCGTGCGTCAGGCCGTTTCCCTTGAATGAGGCTCTCAACATGTCCAACCCCCAGCCGAATCCCTTCGGAGCGCGCGGCACCCTCGACCTCGGTCCGGATCGGGCGACCATTTTTCGCCTCCCAGCTATCGAGGCAGCCGGGCTGGGACGGATTGATCGCCTTCCCTTTTCGATTCGAGTCCTCCTCGAGAACGCGTTGCGGCACTGTGGTCATGGAATCGTAGCTGAGGAGCACGTCCGGCATCTGGCGGCCTGGAGTCCGACCGCGAAGGCCGCGAACGAGATCCCTTTCATGCCGGCCCGGGTGGTGCTCCAAGACTTTACCGGTGTGCCCTGCGTAGTCGATCTTGCCGCGATGCGCGATGCTATGTCACGAATGGGTGGAGACCCAGAAAAGATCAACCCCGTGGTTCCGTGCGACTTGGTTATTGACCACTCGGTCCAGGTCGACCACTACGGGACGGCCAACGCGTTTCGAGAAAACGTATCCCTGGAATTTGCCCGGAACGGCGAGCGCTATCAACTGCTCAAGTTCGCCCAACGGGCGTTCCAGAACTTCCGCGTCGTGCCTCCGGGCACCGGTATTGTGCATCAGGTCAACCTGGAGTATCTCGCCCCGGCCGTTCAGCTCCGCGAACAGTACGGCGCACTCACGGCCTATCCGGATACCCTCGTCGGCACCGACTCCCATACCACCATGATCAATGGGCTCGGTGTCCTCGGCTGGGGCGTGGGGGGGATCGAGGCCGAAGCCGTGATGTTGGCCCAGCCGTACTTCATGCTGATTCCTGAGGTCGTGGGCATGAAGTTGGTGGGTGAGTTACCCATCGGTACCACCGCGACCGACCTCGTGTTGCACGTCACGCAGATCCTCCGGAAAAAGGGCGTCGTCGACAAATTCGTCGAGTTCTACGGACCCGGGCTCGCCTCCCTCGGGTTGGCCGACCGGGCGACCATTGCGAATATGGCCCCGGAATATGGCGCCACGGTGGGTTTCTTCCCTATCGACGCCGAGACGGTTCGATTCTTAGAGCGCACCGGACGCGACCCGGCGGTGGTCCGCCGGGTGGAAGCGTATTGCAAGGAGCAGGGCCTCTTCCGAACCGAGTCCACCCCAGACCCCGAGTTCTCCAGCACCATCGAACTCAGTCTTTCGACCGTGGTGCCCAGTTTGGCCGGTCCCAAACGGCCTCAAGACCTGGTCCCCGTCTCAGCGCTCAAGCAAAACTTCGCCCAGGCCCTTCCCACGCTCATGCAATCCAACACCCCGGCGGCCCGGCGTGAATTGGCTCAGGTGGCGGCCACCCAATGGGCAAATGAAGGCGGTGCTGCCGCCACCACGGCGGTGGTGGATCCACGGGCGGAGGTTCCCTGTTCGCTTGGTGGCCAGGATTTCCACCTGCGCGATGGATCGGTGGTGATCGCGGCGATCACCAGCTGCACCAACACGTCGAATCCGTCGGTGATGATTGGGGCCGGCCTCCTCGCCCAGAAGGCCATCGCCAAGGGGCTCAAGACGCAGCCGTGGGTCAAAACGAGCATGGCCCCCGGCTCGCGCGTCGTCACCGAATATCTCAAGGGCTCCGGGCTCTTGCCCTCGCTCGAGCACCTGGGTTTTCAGGTGGTTGGCTACGGCTGTACCACCTGCATCGGGAACAGCGGGCCCCTGCCGGATTCGATCAGCGCCGCGATCGACGAACACAGCCTCGTCACCGCCGCGGTGTTGAGCGGGAATCGGAATTTCGAGGCCCGGGTCCATCCCCAAGTGAGAGCCAACTACTTGGCTTCTCCGGTGCTCGTTGTGGCCTATGCCCTCACCGGGCGGGTGGATATCGACCTCACGCGCGAGCCAGTCGGCACCACCGATCGAGGGGAACCGGTCTTCCTCAAGGACATCTGGCCGAGCCCGGAAGAGGTTCAGGATGCGATGGCGAGGTCGTTGAAGCCCGAACTCTTCCGCGAGCGTTATGCCTCCGTGTTCGAAGGGGACGCGGAATGGAAAGCACTCGAGGTTCCTGGCGGGAGCCGCTTTGCTTGGGATCGTTCCTCCACGTACGTCCAGGAACCACCGTTCTTCATGCAGCTGCCGAAACTACCGCGCCCGCTGCAGGACATCATCGGCGCGCGCGCGCTCGCCGTTTTGGGGGACTCGGTCACCACCGACCACATTTCTCCAGCCGGTGCGATTTCGAAAGACGGCCCCGCGGCCAAGTTTCTGCTCGAGCAGGGGGTCCAACGCGCCGATTGGAACACTTTCGGGGCGCGGCGAGGCAATCACGAAGTCATGATGCGCGGCACGTTCGGCAACGTGCGAATCAAGAATGCGCTGGTGCCCACCAAAGAAGGCAACTGGACTGTCCACTTCCCGAGCGGCGAGGTCATGTCGATCTATGACGCTGCGATGCGCTACATCGACACGAACACCCCGCTCGTAATTCTCTCCGGCAAGGAGTACGGGACGGGTTCGAGCCGGGACTGGGCGGCGAAAGGCACCACGCTGTTGGGGGTGAAAGCGGTGATTGCCGAAAGTTATGAGCGTATTCACCGGAGCAATTTGGTCGGTATGGGAGTGCTACCGCTGGCCTACCTGCCCGGCGAGAATCGTGCGTCGCTCGGCCTCACGGGCCGGGAGAGATTTACCTTGGCCGGAATCGCAAACGGTGTCACTCCGGGGGGAACCCTCACGGTTCAAGTGATGGCGGAGGATGGTACCACGCGGTCGTTCGAAGTTGTGGTCCGACTGAATTCGCCGGTGGAAGTGGAGTACTACCGGCACGGGGGCATTTTGCCACGGGTATTGCGGATGTTTATGGAGGGGAAATAAGCGGAAAGCGGGAAAAATCGTAGGGGCACGGCGTGCCGTGCCCCTACGTAACAACCGGGATCGGAATGGGAAGTGGCCTACGCCACTAAATCCTTCAGGCGCTCGCCGGTCTCGCCTTCGCGCAGGCGGAGGAGCGCCCGGTCGCGCAGCTGACGGATTCGTTCGCGGGTG
>JANYKV010000072.1 GCA_025358055.1 Gemmatimonadota bacterium | reverse complement strand
ACTACCCCAAGCCCTCCCCGGTCGGGCCCATGCGTGTACAACATCCTCGTCGAGACGTCGTGATGCCCCAACAACTCTTGTACCGGGGACCCACCACAATCCGCGGACTTCCGCCAGCGTGAGCACGACCGGAATACGGAGTGGCGACCGCGGCCTCGGGACCACCCAAATTCGCCGGCTGGCCGTCCCAACACCTCACGGTACAGAAACACGATCGTTGCGATGGCCTCACTCAGGGTGCTCGCCGCCAGCTCGTTCACCCGCAAGGTAAGTGAGAAACTGGCGGATGTCGGCCTCACAGGTCGGCGCGCTGCGTGGTTTGTGACAGTTCGTCGCCTGTATCTCTCTTCCCCCAATTTCTATAGCACTTTTGAAGGTTGGTTGAAGGGCGACCCCGAATTTGAAGTTCATGTCCTGGGCGAAGAAGGCTCCACCGCAAACCTCAAGGACTACCAGTGCGCGGGAGAGAAGGCGGGCGGCGCTTATAACTACGACCAGAACGATGTGAACTGGACCGGATCCGTGTTGCTTTTCTCCCAGACCCAGCTCGACCAGTACAAGGCCCAGCACCCTGGGCAGGCGCTCCGAATCGTCGTGGTGGAGGACGATGACACCGCCTGCGTAATCAAAACCGACCAGACCTCGGTGCAGGCACTGTTCCAAGCCGTGGACGGCGCCTACACCATCTTCAAGAACGGTGGCATCACGTTGGGCAATGTATTCAAGGCGGGGTCCGTCCTCGAGAAACTCTTCGCCGCCGTCGCATCGTTCATTCTCACCAATGACGACATCGTCGGCCAGGCTGTCGAGGACGTTGCCGCTGCGGGGGTACGTCCAGGCGACAACTGGATCGTGAAAGGCGAGAACCTGGTGACAAACGGCGCCATTCGTTTGGAAATGCGCTAGGGCATTTGATCGCGGCTCAGGCGGGCGGCACTACATCTCTTCCGGAGGACTCATGAAGTGGACTATGACGGCGCTCATCCTTCTCATCGTCGCCGTTCCCGTTCGGGCCCAATGGAGAATCGGCCTCGAAGTGAGCGAAGAACACTTTGGCTCCGGAGCGGATGGAGTGCGGAATGGCAACCACGCCCAGATCTTTCCCGACAATGCATCCCTGGTCGGGGTTCGCGTACAGCGCGGCAGTGAGGTTCGGCTCAGCATCGGCCTTGGCTACGCCACACCCGGTCTGGCCGTGCAAATCGAGGACCTCCTCGTAGTAAAACGCGGGGGCATGCAGGTCTTCTCTTTCTCGCCTCGGATCTCCCTGCCCCTCGCGCGCTGGTCCAATGGACTGCGCGTGCGATACGACCTCGGCCCAATGGTCGAACACTGGACGATCCCCGATCAGTCGTCCTATTGGCGAGCGAGCGGAGAAATAGGGTTGGCGGTGGAACTCCCGATTGGGAGCAAGCTCCTGGCGACCTTGCGCGGGGGACTGGCGGTGACGCCTGCGTCGGTGTTCCAGGAGAGCGATCTGACGGATGCACTGACCAAGCATTGGACCTGGCGCCGGACACTGGCGGGAGGGCTCAGCCTGAAACTCTGAACCCTTCGCCCTCCTCGCGGGTTTGCAAACGAGGTAAGGGCCGGAGATATCCGGCCCTTACCCGCCGACCTCCCCACCGATCCTCACCGCCCTGAACGCGCATCTACGGAAAGACCAGTTGACAGCTGGAGGGACAATCCATATACTACTGAATAACCAGTAACTGAGACGACAATGACCGATCTCTACTTCCCCCCCCGAGAACTCGAAGTGATGAGCATCCTATGGCGCCTGGGTTCGGCAACGGTCGCCGACGTGCGTGAGGCGCTCGACGAAACGCTGGCCTACACCTCCGTGCTGTCGGCGCTCCAGACGCTCGAGGATAAGGGGTTCGTACGCCATGAGGCGTTCGGTCGCGCGTACAAGTACTTGCCGGTGGTCGGTGCGGAGCGCGCCGGCGGCAGCGCGCTTGCCCGTATCCGAGACGCGATCTTTCACGGTTCCGCGGAGCGAATGTTCGCGCAATTCGTCTCGGACAAGAAGCTGACCCGCAAGGAATTGGAGCGGATGCGTCGCCTGCTCGCCGACCGCCTGAAGGAGGACAAATGACCATCGCCTGGATCCTTTACGTCTTCCTGGTTGGCACACTGCTCGCCTGTGCCGCCCACGCCGTCGAAGGCGTATTGCGATATACGGCGATTCCAACGCGTTGGGTCTGGGTGGGCGCTCTCATCGGAATGCTGGCGTTCGCAATGGCCGCTCCGCATCGCGAGGCCATACGCCTACCGTCTACGGGCATTCTCCAAGAGAATTCGCCCACCGCCCCGAGCAGCACCATCACGATAGGCGTTCTTGCTCGCGGCATCCGCTGGGCCCGCCGAACCATCTCAACTTCGGTTACGGCCACGTTCGTTGCGATGGAATCGCGCCTCCCCGCTTCGTTGGTGTTGCCATTTGGCCTCGCGTGGGGAGTGGTCAGCGTCGGACTTTTGTCGGTCATCTTTATCGTGAACCGGCGCATGGACCGCGCCCGGCGTGCCTGGCCCATGGCCTTGGTGCAGGGCTATCAGGTCCGCGTCGCGCCCGCGGTCGGACCCGCAGTCGTTGGGCTTTCGAAGCCGGAAATCGTGCTGCCGCACTGGTTGCTCCAACGCACCAACGACGAGCAGCGTTTGGTGGTCGTGCACGAAGGGGAGCATATCGCGGCGCGCGACCAGCTCCTGCCGATTGGCGGATGGCTCGTCGCCGCGCTCCTACCCTGGCACCCGGCAGTCTGGTGGTCGCTGTCGCGTCTCCGACTCGCGCTCGAGTTGGACTGCGATGCTCGCGTGATCAAACGTGGCGTGCAGCCTAGGCACTATGGCATGTTGCTGGTCGACCTCGCCGGCCAGTGTGCCGGCCACCGCGGGGGTGTGCTCGCGCTCGCGGATCGGCCCTCTCACCTCGAACGGAGATTGTTGGCCATGCAACCCTCACGGTCTCGTTACCCATTCGTGCGCGCCGGCGCGCTGTCTCTTGTCGCGTCTGCCGCGGTACTGGTTGCCTGCGAATCACGGCTTCCGACGACCTCAGAGATCGCGTCGATGGATGTCGCCGACGCGGAGAAGACAGCAACCGTGTTCCGAAAGCTTACGGAATCCAAGATTCGCTATCTGGTAGACAATCTCGTGGTCACCGAAGCCGAGGCGCATGCGATGCCCGCGTCGAAGATTGCGAGCGTGCTCGTTCTGAAGAACACAATACCGGGTGGAGCAAATGAGATCAGGATCGTCACCAATAAGGGGGCTGCGGGGGCGAGTGATACCACCGGCGTGCACTACCTCTCGCCCTCAACGGGGAGCGCACCTCGATCCCCGGCTGCGGCTGAAACCAGTATGGTGTACCGTTTGCCCCCCGCCGGCAGTTCAAAAGGCCCCATCGTGCTTGTCGATGGCGTGAAGAGTTCGCTCACCGACATTCCGGCGGAGGACATTGCGAGTGTGGAGGTCTTGAAAGGCCCCGCTGCGGCCAAAGTGTATTCGGACCCGGCGGCCGTCAACGGCGTCATCAAGATCACCACGAAGCGCGCCAAGAAGGCGCCTTAGGAGCGATTACTGCCCCTTCGTGGCCATCGCGCCCAGCGCCGCATCGATCTCGCTCGGGGTCACCTTCCGCGGCCAGGGGTAGCCGCCGGCGAGTTTTCCCATTGGATAGTCGATCCCCAACACGTGGCCGTCCGCCGCGACCCGAACTACTGCCTCGGCGACAGCGTTCGAATCATGGGCGGTCGTGGAGACCGTAAACACAAGGACCCAAGGCCGACCTGCGCCCCATTGGCGCGCTACCCCATAGACGCCTGGGCTCGCTGCTGCCGTGAGTGTGAGGCGAAGGGTAGCACGTTTGCCGTCGACAACCCCTTCAGCGCGCCCGGTGACCACGACCTGGTCCGGGCTGACGTGATGGCGGGCCGTGATCATAAACACGGCGCCTTTGACCGGAGCGGCGGCTGGATGGCTGACCGCCTCGACCTTGATGTTGGGTGGACCGAACAGGAGCGCGGCAGAGGAAGCGATGGCGGCGAGGAGGATCTCCGGATCGAGGTGGATTGCTTGCCTTCCTTCGATGCTGCTCGCCGCGACAACGTTTACTGCTTGACGCCTGCAATCCAATTTCACGTCCGGTGAGTTTGGGTAAAGCGCTTGATGCATGCCCAGCTATCCGCCTCTGATATAAACCCGACCGCAGCTACCGGCATCCAACCCTTCAGAGCCACCAACCTCGCCATCGTCGCCAGGACTTTCGGATGCCAACCTTGTTGTTTGATTGTCGCCGAGCGATCCAATCATTGCGACGGGACAAGATTTTCACGACGGTTGCGGTGACAACGCTGGCCCTCGCCATCGGGGCGAACACGACGGTCTTCAACCTGGCCTACGGCGCCCTGTTGCGGCCGCTCCCCTTTCCCGAATCCGACCGGCTCATGATGCCATACATCACCGCCACTGAGGCGGGACGGGGCACCTTTCGGGAGCGATGGTCCTACCCCCGTTATCAGCTCTTGCGCCGGTTCCAGACCCAATTCAGCGATGTGGGCACGTTTGGCCCCGCGAGCTTCAACCTAACCGGCACCGATCAAGCCGAGCGGGTATCTGGAGAGGTGGTCTCTGCGGCCTATTTTGCGATCCTGCGCGTACCGGCTTGGAAGGGCCGAACCTTCACCTCCGAGGAAGACTCGATTCCCGGGGCTCACGCCGTTGCGGTGTTGTCGTACGGTCTTTGGCGGCAGCGCTTTGGTGCTGACACGGCGATTGTGGGACAAAGTATTCGGATTGAAGGACGGGAGTTTCACATCGACGGGATCATGCCTCCCGGGTTCGAAGGCCTCACCGGCCATGCCGAGCTTTGGATACCCGAGGCGATGGCGCCGCTCCTCACCTACCGGGATCATCTCACCACCAATCAAAATTTCATCAGCCTGGTCGCGCGGCTTCGCCCCGGCGCGTCGTTCCCCAGCGCCCGCACGGAAATGGCTCTCCTCGGGCCCCGGATTCAGCGGGAACAGGCCAGCGAGGCGGATGGCCCAACCATCTTTGGGGCAACGGTCGTCCCCTTGGAGGAAGCTCGGATCGATCCCGCCAATCGACAGGCGTTGTTGGTGCTACTCGGCGCCGTCGCCCTCGTCTTGGCCGTCGCAGCTGCAAACCTAACGCACCTCCAACTCGCTCGAGCCCTCGGCAACCGCCGTGAATTCGCGGTGCAGCTCGCGCTCGGTGCCGGGCGCGGCCGCCTGGTCCGGCAGGTGTTGGTCGAGAGTGCGCTGGTGGCAACCGCCGCAACGGTAGTGGGCGCTCTGGTCTCCGCGGCTCTTTCCGTGTCGCTTCGGGTGCCAAGTCGCGCGTTCGGCCCGCGCGGATTCTACGGCCAGCTCGGCGAATTTGCTTCCGCGCCATTCGATCTCCGGACCCTGCTGTACTCTTGCGGGGTCGGCGCAGTCGCCATCGCGCTGTTTGGGCTGCTACCGGCGCTGCGTGCTACCCGCCTGGATGTGGCCCACGACTTGAAGAGCGGCTCGGAGTCGGCGACCCGCGGCAAGGTGGGTCGCTGGCTCGGCATGAAAGGGGCGCTCGTAGTAGCGGAGATCGCGCTGTCATCGATTCTCGCTATCGGCGCCACCCTCATGGCGCAGAGCGTTCGCCAGCTGCAAGGGGGTAATCGCGGAATCGACGACTCCCACCTACTCACTTTCCGCATTCAACCCTCCGAGGCACGGTACACGACTCTCGACGCGCCGGCCCTCATCGAGCGACTGCTGGGAACAATCGGCAGCGTTCCTGGGGTCGTGAGCGCCACCGTGGACGCAGGAACCCCGTTCGACAACACCTTTGCGCGCAGTACGCTCTACATCGCGGGACGACCCGTGCCCCGCCCCGATCAGGCGCCTCCCGTCACCCGTCATTACGTTGGGCCAGAGCATTTCCGGACCCTGGGTATACCCTTGTTGCGCGGGAGGACCTTCAAGCAGGCCGACCGCGCCGGACGCCCTGGCGTCGCCATCATCAACCGGACCGCGGCCGCGCGGTTCTGGCCCGGGCGGAGTCCGATTGGTGAGTCCGTCTGGTTCGGCGGAGGGAGCCCGTTCAGCCGACCCGATTCGAGCGTGGAGATCGTCGGCGTGGTCGGCGACGTGCCCTATGGTTCACTGGAAGACGCAGGAAGCCAGGCAAGCTTCTACACACCCTATCTCCAGTTCTCCTACCCCGGCCGCACATTCATGGTACGAACAATAGGCGATCCACTGAACCTCTTGGCCAGCATCCGGGCGGCCCTCCAGGCTGCCGAGCCGGAACTACCGCTCTACGATCCCGAAACGATGGAGGACCGATTGGTGGGAAGCTTCGCCAAGCCTCGGTTCAACGCCGCTCTCCTCGGCACGTTCGCTACCATTGCGCTCCTGTTCGCGATGATCGGTGTCTATGGCGTTCTCGCCCATGGAGTGCGCGCCCGGACCAAAGAAATCGGAATTCGTGCGGCCGTTGGCGGGGCACCGCAACAGATACTCGCGCTAATTCTAGGACAAGGGCTGCGACTGACGTTGATGGGAATCGGCCTCGGGATACTGGGGGCGATCGGACTCGTCCGCGTCCTGCAATCGCTACTCTATGGCGTCTCAGTTTTTGATCCCATCAGCTTCACACTCATCCCCGGCCTGATCGTCGCCGTTGCGTTCCTTGCGGCCCTGATTCCGGCTCGGCGAGCAACTCGCGTCGACCCCATGCGAGCACTTCGCGTCGACTAGCTGATCGGCCATCCGAGCCCAACTACGATTTCCCCCGCAGCATGGTTGTCCCTCGATGGCTCAGCTGGTGGTCGAATGGGGAACCGGGGTAAGCTTGCTACCAAGAATTCGGTTCCAACTCGCCGACCAATTGAGCTCGTTCACCTCAAGGAGCGATCGCATGGCCATTCTCACCTGTCCCACGGATATCGTCTACGCCTCCCGGGAACGCGTGTGGGATCTGCTCACCGCCCCGCGGGAAATCGCGCGCTGGTCGCACACGACACTCCTCGAAGGCCCAGAGCGTCGCATCGTCGTTGGCGATCGACTGACATTCGGCGCGGGCCTCGGCCGCCGCCTCAAGGTGCGTTTTCTCGTGACCGTGGCGGATCCGCCCGAACAACTAGCGCTTGAAATTGGCCTGCCACTTGGCGTTGTGAACCACGAGGTGGTTCGCATCACCCCGTTGGGGACAGGGAGCTGTCGAGTCACCTACAACTGAAACTTCCACTTCCCGCCAGGCTGGCGGGGGCGCCTCGTTGAGGTACTGCTCGGACGCCGGTTCGTGTCAGGCCCGGCGGAATCGCTCGCTCGCTTGAAGCACGCCGCCGAGCGACCGTGATCTACACGTGGTGTGTCGGTTTTCTATAGCGCCGGATGAGAAAAGCGACTCCGAGGAGGAGCGCGATCGGAACACTCAAGCAACTGAAGGTTGTGGGGGCTAGGGTGGCCCAACGGTTCTCGAGTCGAATCGGGCCTCAGTCCACGTTCGGGGTGACGGATCGCGGTCAGGTCACCAGGCGATTGAGCGATCGTTGATTTTACGGCTCAACCAGAGCCGCCTAGCGACGCTTCGGAGTACCCTCATTGGAGACGCTACATTTAGGACTCACCAACATAGGAATCCTCCGTGACTACGCCTCACACATGGTTCTTGGCATGCATGGCAGGGCTATCCGTGCTTCGCACCGGCATCGTCACCGGTCAAGCCCCCGGGGATGAGTCCAAGACGTTTATCGCGTGGGCCAAGAAGAACGGGCGCCCCATCGCGACGACTGAACCAGGCCACGGCATTAGTGACTTGAGCCCGATCCAAGAGATTGCCGGGACCGCGCGTGTCGTGGCGGTGGGCGAGAGCATCCACGGTATCCGCGAGTTCTTGGGTCTTCGTCATCGCGTGATTGAGTTCCTGGTGGAAAAGCTGGGATTTACGGCGGTGGCCATCGAATCGGGACTGCCCGACGCCAAGATGGTGTACGACTATGTACTGGGAGCTGACGAGCCGCCGGACATGTGGAATCAGGGCTTCACCTGGACCATGGCCACGTTCGGCGAGATGCGAGACCTCGTCGAGTGGATGCGCAGGTATAACCGAGACCCCACCCACACTCGCAAGATCCGGTTCTACGGAATGGACGTCGCAGGCGGCAACGGCAGCTGGAGCCAAGCCCTCCAGCAAGTGTTAGCCTACTTGGACCGAGTGGAGCCAGCTTATGCCGCGCTGACGCGAGAGCGCCTGGTCTCCTTGCTCGAGAAATTTGCCCGGAAGGACTTCACGCAATCCAACGATGCCTATTCGGCCTTGCCCCTCGACGAACGGAACTCAATCGCGGCTCTGACCAACGAACTGGCGGATCGGTTCGACCTGCTGCGAGTGACCTATCTCGGCGCAGGCTCGGCCGAGGACTACGACTGGGCGCGGCAAATCGCGTTGAATCTGCGGTATTCGAATACTCTCGTCACCAACTATGAAGCCCGGAATCGAGCGAACCCGATATGGAATGGGCGCGATTGGGCGATGGCCCAGAACGTCCTGTGGATTCGGAAGCGCGAGGGGCCGGAGGGCGGCGTCGTCGTGCTCGCCCACAACGCACACGTCCAAACCACTCATTCCGTGGCGGTGAGTCCGAATTCCACCTCGCTCGGAATGTTCCTCCGGGAAATGATCGGCCTCGACTATCGGAACATTGGCTTCACGTTCAACAAAGGTGCGATGTGGGGGGGTGGCGGTGAACCGACGCGCCTTGAGCCGGCCCTCCCGTCCAGCATCGATGGAGCGATGGCTCAGGTCGCCCTACCGACGACGCTGCTTAACCTTCGCGCCGTACCGAAGGACGGCCCGGTGCACCACTGGCTCGATCAGCCCCTCAAGCAGCGGATTCAAAACTTCTACACGGAGTACAATGAGCTGCAGAGTTGGGATGGGCTCATTTTCGTCGATTCGATCACTCCCTCGCGGAGGTCACCATGACCCACGCCCGGCTCGCGCAACTCTTCGCGTATTGAATGGGTCTAAGGGGCGTCCATCCGGCTCCCCCTTCCCTCCATTCCCGCTTCGGTAGAAGGCTCGGTTCAGGTGAATAAGAGCTTCATCTTGGGGGTGTGGCTGTCACTGGTTGGCGATGCTGCCACGGGCCAGGTACCGCACCCGCGAGCCCTTATTCGAGACGTCCGGGTCTTTGACGGCGAGCGGACCCTTGAGCATGAGGGGTGCTCGTGGAGAACGGCAAGATCGGCTGGATTCGGGATCGGTCCGCTTCGGCAGAAGGCGCAGAGGGGTCCGCGTCGAGCGCTAGCCCCGCCTAGGCAACCCGGCGTTTACTCCATGCGCAAAGTCGTCGCTGGATCAACCCGCGCCGCCCGCCATGCAGGTACGACGCACGCCATGACCGAGACCATCGCCAGCAGCACGATCACCCCGAGATAGGTCTGCGGGTCTAAGCGCGACACGCCGAAGAGCATCGCAACGAGGGCTTGGGTCGCCGCGACCGCCCCCACGATACCGATCGCTACGCCCAGCCCGGTGAGCGTCATGCCCTGGCGAATCACCAGGATGAGGATGTCCCAGCGCGAGGCGCCCAGCGCCGCCCGCACTCCGATCTCCTGCGTTCGCTCCGCGACGCTTCCGGCGAGCACGCCGTAAATGCCCGCGGCTGCGAGTACCAGTGCCGCGACCGCGAACGCCTCGAAGAGGATCAGAATAAATCGGCGCTCCGCTGCGGACGCAGCGACAAGATCATCCATCGTGGCGACCCGCACGATCGGTACATCCTTATCGATCGACCATATGGCCTTGCGAACGGCGGTGGAGAGCGCCGCGGCATCGCCGCGTCCTCGGACCACGAACGACAGCACCTCATCCGCCCAGTGCCACTGGGTCGTCGTGATGTACACGGCATCGGAGTGGCTCAAGGCCAGCGACAACTGCTTCACATCACCGACCACGCCGACGATCGTGTACCAGGGCCCATTGGTTTGGCCGATGTGGAGGTGCCGACCAATGGGATTGCCCGCGCCGAACTTGCGCTTCGCGAACGACTCATTGACCAGCACTGCGGGCGGGGCGCCCGGCACGTCGTGGGCATCGAGCGGTCGGCCACGCCGGAGCGGGATGCCCATGGTCTCGACGTAACCCGGACTGACCGCATAGCGGTACGCCTCCTCCGCGCGAGCGAGCTCGGGTTCCAATTGCACCCCATACTCCTCGTTTTCGCCACTCAGGGGCAACTGACTGGTGAACGCCGCCGCCGTGACGCCGGGCACGTGCCGCACCGCCTCGAGCGCCTGCGCAAAGAATCGAGACCGGGTGCTATCCGCGTCAAATCGATGACCTGACTCTTGAACCTGTAGCGTGAGCATTCGTGAGGCATCGAACCCCGGTGGAACGGCGAATAGGTGCCGCAGGCTCCGCAACAGCAGTCCGGAGCCCACGAGGAGCACGAGCGCGAGTGCAACCTCGGTGACGACGAGCGTGCGGCGCATCATCTGGTGCCCACCGGCGGTGCGCCGGGAGGCCTGCTGCAGCCCAAGCTGCAGGTCGTTCTGCGCGGTGCGCAACGCCGGAACCAGGCCAAAGAGCAGGCCGACCAAAGTTGTAAGCGCCAGGTTGAAGACCAAGACGGAAGCATCAACAGCAATCGCACCCACCCTCGGCAAGCCGGGTGGACTGAGCGCCACCAGCGCACGCACACCGATCGCCGCCACCGCCATGCCGGCCGCGCCGCCGATCACGGCGAGCAACATGCTCTCCGTGAGCAACTGCCGGATCACGCGCGTTCGACCCGCGCCCAGCGCTGCGCGCACCGCGAATTCACCGCGCCGTTGTGCCCCTCGAGCGAGCAGGAGGTTGGTCACGTTCATACATGCGATGAGCAGTACGAGGACGACCGCCCCGAGTACGGCGAGCAGCGCGGGTTTGACGCTTCGCGTGACCTCATCTTGGAGGGAATTGATCGCGAACCGAACATCGCGGCCATAGGTTTCGGGGCGCAGGTCCTTCAGCGCAACGTTCCCAATCGCATTGAGTTCTCGTGTCGCTTGATCTCCGCTCACCCCCGGCCTCAGCCGCCCCACGGTGCGCAGGTGATGGCCCCATGCCCTTCCCTGAGAGATGTCGTACTGCAGTGGAGCCCAGAGCTCCGCTCGAGGAGCCAGCACGTCCTCAAAGTCGCTTGGCATGATACCAATGACGGAATAGCTATTGGTGGCCGCAAATCCTGCCGTCTCGTCGAGCGTGATCTGGCGCCCGATAATGGTGCGGTCGGCAGCGAACCGGCGCCGCCAGAGCGCGTTGCTGAGGAGGACCACGTTCGGTCCATTGAGCCGATCATCCGACGCCTGAAAGTCCCGTCCCAGGATGGGCGCGACTCCGAGTACATGGAAATAGCTCGCGCTGACGCGCTGCCCGTCAAACAGTTCGGGCTGGTCCAATCCAGTCATGGTCGGCTTCCAGGGCCCTAGCATCGCGACCGCCTCAAACGTCCGATTGCGACCTGCCAGTTCGCGGTACATGCCGAAGCTTCCATAGCTTCGAGGTTGTTCGCGACTGGCCTCCCAGATCATCATGATCCGACCAGCGTCCGGGTACGGCAACGACTCGAAGAGGATGGGGTTCACGGCGCTGAAGATGGCCGTCGTACCACCGATACCGAGCGCCAAGGTGACCACCGTCACGGCCGTGAAGCCCGGCGCGGCACGCAGCCGACGCGCCGCGTAGCGCAGATCGGAGAACAACGTGCCCACCACGTTTTCCCAACCGGAGGCCCGCACTTCTTCCGTGACGTTCGTTACGCCGCCCAGCTCCAACCGCGCGGCGCGAAGCGCGGCCTCGGGTGAGAGTCCGCGCGCCCGGTGCGCCGCGGTCGCCTGCTCCAGGTAGTGCTGCACTTCGTCGGCAACGTCTTGGTCGGCCGCGGACCGGTACATCAACGCGCGCAGACCGCGGGTGAGCTGGCGCCAAGGGGACATACGCCTACGCCTCAGACCTGAGGAGGCGGGCGACCGCGGAAACGCGTCGGGTCCAGTCTGTGGTTTCGAGGTCGAGCTGCCGGCGGCCGGCCCGAGTGAGGGAGTAGTACTTCGCGCGGCGCGCATTCTCGGTCTGGCGCCATTCCGCGTCGAGCCATCCGGCGCGCTCGAGTCGTTGCAGCGCGGTGAGGAGTGAGCCCGGGTTGACCTTGAAGACCCCGCGGGAGATCTGTTCGATGCGGCGGGCAATGCCAAAGCCGTGCTGGGACTGGAGGCTGAGCGTCTTGAGGATCAGCAGATCCAGCGTGCCTTGAATAACGTCGGTGTTCGGCTCGTCCACGGAGACTCCCGGCGCGGGTGTGCCTCTAGGATAGCGTTCTCATCATGATTGTCAAGATGTGGACGTCAAGGGTGGAGCCGCCAGAGGAACGCGGGCGGCGGACGGCCGGAAGGGCCCCGCCGGGAGCGACGAAGCAAGAAGCCCCGGTGGTTACGTCCCGTGGGCATCGCGGGGGTGTTGGCGTTTTCGGTGAGCGCTCGGACCAACGAGATCGGGATTCGGATGAGCCTCGGCGCCGCCGCCGGCCCGGTGCACCGAATGATCCTGGCGGACGGAGGGCGGTTGCTGCTCGGGGGTTTGGCATTGGGTGCCGTCGCCTCGTTCTTCGCGACGCGGTTGATTCAGGGGTTACTGTACGGGGTCAAGGCGTACGATCCGATGACCGTAGCTGCGGTGGCGGCGGTGATGGCTGGGATTGGTTTGGTGGCGTGTTGGATGCCCGCAGCGCGCGCCGCGCGGATTGATCCGGTGAAGGCGATCCGGCAGGCGCAAGCACTAGCAGAACATCAGGCGGGCCCTAGCCGGCCGAGCCTTGTCAGGACCCATTCTTAGGGGTTCAAGGGGTTTTGCCAGTCGAGACCAGGGAACCTTCCGAAGTCCCCGTCTGTCGAGCACAGGGTTAGGCCGTGTTCGATCGCTAGGGCGGCCAAAGAGGCGTCAGGAACCAGATTGCCTCGAACGCCCGCGGACGCGATGAGTTTTCCCCGCAGGTCAGCGGGTTGCTCGGAAGGGGACGGAATCCACGCGTCGGGCGCCGCGAGCCTAGTCCGGACCTGACGCCGGGCCGCGCGACTGCCGCCGGTTCACGGATCAGCGCGATCCCCGGCGCTACGGTGGCGGCGCAAAGTTCGATGCGTGAAGGTGAACAATGCGCCACTGGCCGTGGTCGGCCCGGAAAATGACGGAGCGACGACCCAGCCGTTCCGCATTGCGGAGATGGAATGTCACCAACACCAGCGCCGGCCCGAGGCGTTCAATTCGGAGATCGGTGGGCACCAGGCGCTGAAACGGGGGCCCGTTGGGAGTGCGGGCCCGCAGCTCCGCGAAGACGCGGCCAAAGGTCGAGTCGATGCCGGCGGGACCGACCACCCGCTCAGCCATGGCAGGCGCCGGATGGAAGATGCTGGCAGAATCCGCAAACGCCCCACGAAACGCCGGCCAGTCGAGTCGTTCGAACGCCACCAGAAACCGATCGAGCGCGGCATGGACAGCAGCCGAGTCCGACCGCCAATCCCCCGCAAGTGTGAGCGACTGCGCCCCGAGTCCGGAAGGCAGGAGGAGACTGAGCAGTAGTCGACCAGTGCAACGCCAGACGACACGGCGGGTCGATCTCAGAGAGGCCTCGTGTGGTATCTTGACTGTTCGTGGGGATGCCTAACGCGCGTTGCAAATCAGCTTCGAAGCCGCTGCGGCACCCAGCGGGTGCGCAGTCTTTGCGGGCAAGATATCAGGCGCGCCCAGGCGGGCCAAGTAATGACTAGCAGGGTGGCAACTCCGTGGTAGCCGGCGAGGCTGCTGGCTGGCCCAACGGACGCTGTTCGGCGTGCGGTTGCCTTGCAGAAACGGTCCCAGCTTTCCACGCGGCCACCACCAGACTCTGCTTTGCATACCGATGCGCGAAGGCCGTCGCCGTCGCCTGCACCCGGAGTCTTAGCCTAGCTGCTTATGTCAAGAGCCGCGAATCGGACTCGGCAAGGGAGTATCTCCCATTGAGCAATTGCGGCGATAGATTTGCGAGGTCGAAGCGACACTCCCCTGAACTCTCCACCCGGTCGAGCCTGATGCGTCGTCATCCCATAGCCTTCCTCACCAGCCTCTTCTTCCTTGCCCTGGGTCAAACCGCCTCGGCTCAGCAGATCATCGGGACGCAAGACGACAAGGCGTTGCGCGCCGACAGCGTGTTCCGGGCCTTCGACCGAAGTGATTCTCCCGGCTGCGTGCTCGGCGTCTACCAGGACGGTACCATCCGCTACGGCCGAGGCTACGGCATGGCCAGCCTCGAACACGGGATCGCGCTTTCACCGCGCTCGGTGCTCGACGTCGGCTCGATTTCGAAGCAGTTCACGGCGATAGCGATGCTGATTCTCCAGCAGGACGGGAAACTGTCGCTCGAGGATCCGATCCGGAAGATCTTCCCGGAGATGCCGCCCTATGCCGACGGCGTCACCTGGCGGCGAGCGCTCAGTCAGACCAGCGGCCTCCGCGATCTCTGGACGCTCTGGGGCCAGACCGGCCGGACCTTTGCCGGCGATACCGTCGACGCGCTTCACATCATCACCCGCTCGGCCGAGACGAACTATCCGCCGGGCGAGCGCTATCTCTACACCAACTCCGGGTGGATCCTGGCGGCGCAGGCGGTCTATCGGCTGACGGGCAAGACGCTCGCTCAGTTCGCGGAGGAGCGGATTTTCGGCCCCCTCGGCATGCGGGACACCCGGTTCCTGGTGGACCGCGCCGCGGTGATTCCCAATCTTGCCGAGAGCTATTCGCCGCGGGAGAAAGGCTTCCGGGATCAGCGGAACAACTATGACGGGGCGATCATGGGGGCGGGCGGCATCCATACCACTGTTGAAGATTTCACCCGGTGGCTCAACAACTATGACGCCGCCCTGGTTGGCGGCCGGGACGTGATCACGACAATGACGACTGCCACCAGGCTGACCGATGGTTCGCCTGCATTGGCGGGACCAACCCAGGCCTACGCGATCGGCTTGCTGGTGGGGACCGTGCGCGGGCTCCGGACCGTCTCGCATGGCGGGAGTTGGGCCGGATTCCGGGGGCAGTTCTACCGATTCCCCGATCAGCGATTCGCCGTCGCCACCTTCTGCAACCTGGCGACCTCCGCCCCGGACTCCCTCGCGCAAAAAGTGGCCGCCATCTACCTCGGCGACCAGATGCAGCCCGATAGCGCCGGGGCCTGGACCGAGGCGCTCGTCAACGCGCCGCGAGTCGAAGTGCCGGAGGCAACGATCCGCGGTCTTGCGGGCGTGTGGCGGAACGTCAAGCGTGGCGAGGTCCGCCGAACCCGGCTCAAGGGCGATACCCTGATCTCGGACGCCACGCCACCGATCACGTTGGTGCCGTTAGGCGCTGGACGGTTCCGGCTCGAGCGCGGCACCGAGGTCCGGTTCGAGGGTGATGGCGCCGCGGCTTCGAAGATGGTGATCCGCACGGCCACCGCGAACCCGGTGACGTACACCCGCGCCGACACCGTGGCCCTCGACCCCGCGAAGATGGCCGAGTATGCCGGCGACTACCGGAACGACGAGGTCGAGGCGACCCACACCTGGAAGATCGAGAAGAACCAGTTGGTGATCTACTCCGGTTACCGGCGGCTCGGCGTCCTCGAGCCGAGTTATCCGGACGGCTTCACGGTGGACGGGAGCGTGGTCGACGTGGCGCGGGACCAGAAGGGGCGGATCATCGGGTACGCCGTCGAGTCGGGCCGCGTGCGGCACCTCAAGTTCACCCGGGTCGAATAGCTCCCACCGAGGACCAGGTCCATTGATCACTGAGACTACCTGCGTGCCCTCGTTTGCTGAAGTCCCGCCGCAGCCCGGTCGAGGAGCGAATCGGACAATACTTAGGTCTTGACCTTAGTAATGTCTGGTGCTAGAATCCCTCAGCGAATCGGGTAACCCAACCAATCAACTGGAATTGAAATGGTTCAATCCGCCGTCGCCGACGATGTCTTTTATGCCTTGTCCAATTCGACTCGGCGGAAAGTCCTGAAGCAACTGTCTGTCGGACCAGCCACCGTCAGCGAGCTGGCAGCACCGTTCGACATGAAGCTCCCCTCCTTCGTGCAGCACCTATCGGTGCTTGAACAGAGCCGACTGGTGAAATCGAAGAAGCGAGGTCGAGTTCGAACTTATGAGATCGCACCCGAACGGTTCAGGGTCGCCGAGGACTGGCTGTCCGAGCAGCGCCAGTTGTGGGAAGCCCGATTGGACCGGTTCGACAAATACGTCAAACAACTCAAGGAAAC
Source organism: Gemmatimonadota bacterium (assembly GCA_025358055.1). Lineage (GTDB taxonomy): Bacteria > Gemmatimonadota > Gemmatimonadetes > Gemmatimonadales > GWC2-71-9 > JANYKV01. The sequence continues at coordinate 6,527 of JANYKV010000072.1, read as the reverse complement.
GGAATCAAAATCATGAACAAGCACTTCACGATCAATCCGAAACGCGATCTTGTTCTCGAGCGATTCATCGACGCTCCCAAGCGTCTCGTCTGGGAAGCGTTGACGAAACCAGAACACCTCAAGGAGTGGTACATGCCCAAGGCTTGGGGTGCCGTTGCGCGTTGCGAAATGGACGTGCGACCGGGCGGTATCTTCAGCATCGACATCGCCTCGGCAGAGGGTCAGGAGTTTCCCAATCTCGGCTGTTTCTTGGATGTGATTCCGATGGAGCGACTTGTCTGGACCTCCATGTTGTTTCCCGGCTATCGGCCGGCGGTCTTTGACGACATCCCGATCACGGCCATCGTCAGGATGGAAACCGTGGGAACCGGAACTCGCTACGTCTTCACGGCGCTGCACCGGGATGAAGCTGACCTTGAGAAGAACAAGACATCGGGTTGGCAACAGGGGACCGAGATCGCTCTCGATCAGTTTGTGGCGCACGTGAAGTCGATGAAATAGTTCAGGGCGACCCGCCCACTCGAAGATTGCTGCCGCTCAGAGCAAATCGCCTGCGCCGCATCGCGACGACTAGTCCTGCGTAGACCGCGCCGAGCGACACCAGAAGCAAAAGAACCTCGAGCAGCACACCCCACTCCGACCGGGGGACGGACACCAGGCCGAGCACCGAAATATTCAGTCCGAGCAGGAGGACGAGCACGCAGGTCGTCACCAAGAGCGCGAACGCGCCCCGAGACCCGGGCCGGTAGAGTACCCAAAGGAGCGCCGCGACGGCCAAGGTGAATGCCCCGGTCATCGGGAAGGCCTGGGCAATGAGAGCGTTCGGCGGGGTCCGGGCTTGGAGTAGCGCAGCGATCGTGGTTACCGGACGGAAGCTGGCGATCGAGGTGAGGCCGAGAGCCACAAACATGCCGACGAAGAAGGCGTTGTATCGCAGCCAGCTCCAGACCGTTGGTGTGGTAACGAGCAGGGAGTAGCTCCAAGCGAGACACAGACCGCAGAGCCCTCCGGCGACGAGCATTGCTGGTAGCGCGAACCAGATTGGGCTAATGAGAACGTGGTGCACCGCCGTAAAGGCCAAAGCGGAGAGGACTCCGGCCAGGGCACCTGCACCCACGAGGTTGGCGTGCTGACCAGGCGCATCACTCGGCAATGTCTTCGCCATTCACTCTAGACCGAGAAGGCAGGCGTCTAACGCCTGAGTTCTGCTGCGACCGAATCATGACTCAGCGCCGCCCCGCAGACCTGTGCGATGTCACACCGGTAGCGAGGCACCCCGAAGGCGAGCCGATGCAATGATGCTACGTACCTGAGCGACTTGACCGAATCCGCTTTCGCAACAAAAGGAGTACGCCGGCTGCAATCGCGACAAGCCCAACAACGAGCCATGTTATAGAGCCGCCGACTAACGGCTTACAGTTGGCAAAACAGAGAATAGGGTTGATGTGGACAAGATCAGCCCCTTGAAGTGACCATAGGGCGCCAAGTAGCACAAGAACGATCCCGCCGCCGACTCGTAGGATTGCCATAGGTTCACTCCTCAAGATGCCCGACCCCTGTGCCTCCCCATCGGTGCTGGCCTTACACGTCCGCCTAACGCCTTGAGCTAAGCTGCAAGCGAATCCAACAAATAGCGAGCGAAGCGAGCTTCATTGAATCGCTGGTCAGCTTCGCGTCAGAGGGTTAGGCAGCTGCGTCTTCATCTCTAAGCCCTTTTCGTCACGCCGTAGTGAACCTGGACAACCCCGTCAGGAAAGGGCTTCACAGCATGGAGGCGCAGAGGCACGTGACGATGGCGAGGCGCGATCAGCGGAATACCCTCCCCAATGAATACCGGAACGATGCTCACAATGAACGCGGCATGGGCCTCGGCCGCTTGCTGCAGAGCCGCGTGTTGATCCGAGCGCAAGACAAAGAGAAATGTGGCTTCCGGGGTACATAGGTAACACTTCTGTCCGGGAACATGGGTGACACTCCCCTAAACTGCACGGTCTACCCCCCGACGGGAGACAAACCGATGCCGTGGTTTGGAGACCGAGTCCATGGACCAGCGCATCCAGTTCATCAGCGATCATCGGCGGGGGTTCTATCCCGTGACCGAGCTCTGTGCCCGCCACGGGATCAGTCGGAAGACCGGCTACAAATGGCTCGACCGGTTCACGCCCTCTACGGAACCCAGTAACGATAGGCGCTTAGAGCAGTACGAAACGCGCCGCTGGAGTCGGCCACCAACAGGTGATCTGATTCTCCCTCGGAACCTGCCCATGCCAGTGCCATGACATAACGAGTGGAAAACTCCGCGACAAACAGTACGTCTGCTCCCTCAAGAGAGAATCTGCCTTGGTCCTCGACGCGCCAGACTCCTTCATCAGGTCCCCGATAGATGCCGGGGAAGTCCTGGAACAACATCGAACCGCCCCGGTCAACGACTAGACTGCCGAGAGCATCAGAGCCGATTCTGACGAACTGCACTGCGAACAACTGAGCTCCCGTCGGAGTCTGCGCAAATAACGAACAATGGGCAACTTGGCGTTTCTTGGCTGTGGCGAGACGCGACGAGTCCGTAGCTGAGCAGGTTGGTGACGAGAGTGAAGTAATTGCCCGCGCAGTCGCAACTAGCAGGGAATCAGGCGATAAGAAGCAGGTCTCATCCGGCCGAGCCTGACCTTGGAGGACCCGGAATACCTGCCCGTCCTGGTTGGCAAAGTTGGCTGCTGTCTGGCGTCCGTTGTCTACGTCCTGGCGAACTTGCGTTCGCTCGAATTGAACCTGAAAGGATCGGCTCCCGGCGCACACTGCCGCGCGGATCCCCGCCGGCTGTGCTAGCGAGCTGAGGGCGAGGAGTCTGGTGCCGCTTGAGTCGACGTAAGCGAAGCTGCCCGCAAGGACCGTCGTTGGATTGGGGGATCTAGACTCAAGCCGAGGTGCGTCGCCTTGCGGCTGCTTGGGCGATGCATTCGGCCCCGGCTCGCAGGCGCTTGCCGTAAGCACCATGGTGAGGGCGAAACCTAATTCCACAGATCTCATCGGGGCGCCCTGCGCTCAGGTACAAGCCGGGTACATAGGTAACACTTCTGTCCGGGAACATGGGTGACACTCCCTAAACTGCACGGTCTACCCCCCCGGGCACTTCCTGGTCAAGAAGATCACGACGGCGGCACATTCCGCCTCCAGCGGCACTGCTCTTCCTCGCCAACAGTCTGACGAACCATCCCATCGGGCTCGAAGAAACGGCCGACGGCCGCTGGGTGATTTACTTCAACACCGTCGGGTTGGCCAAGCTCGACGAGCGGGACGACATCATTCGTGACTGACGCAGAACGTGTTACCATGTTGCCGGACAACTCTGTTCCCCATCATCCCGGTCGTCCGCTCCCTACCGCAGGCTGAATATTCTGGTTCGCCCGGAACAGGTTCGCTGGGTCGTACTGTGCCTTGATCCGCGCCAGCCGCGGATAATTTACCCCGTAGACCTCACGAATTCGCTCCGGCGCACTTGGCGGCAAGTAGTTCACGTAGGCGCGGCGCGCCCAAGGGCGCAGTGCGGCGCCAGTCTCCGCCACCCACCGCTCGGCGCGCACGCGTGCCTCCGGCTTCTCCCACGCGGCGGCAATCAGGGAGCTCAGGCCGGTTCCGCGCAGGGGGTAGGCGGTGGCGGTCATCGGGATCCGCGCGACAACTCCGTTCGAAAGGCCGAGCAGCATCTGTCCGACGCCCTGCGCCTCGGCGGCCGCGCGCGCGACGACGTCGACGACGTCACCACTCAGGTCTTCGATGAACGCACCCTCCACGGCCAGCGGCGTCGTCTCCCACACCTGGCCTACGGGATCTGGTGTTGAGGTGAACATCCGCGCCTCCACGGGGCGGAAGGCCGCCTTCCACTTCTCGAGGTAAACGGCCGCAGCCGCGGCGTCGCCCTGATATCCGCAGGTCGCCAACCCGCCGGCCTCGGGGTCCACCGTGAAGCCGGCGCGCACTTCGTCGGGTGCAGAGCGCACGAGGTCTCCATAGGCCCGCAGCGCTCCGGCCATGTCACGCCAGCCGATGTTGAACGCCGCTGAGTATGACGGCAGGGCGGGGTGAAGCCGGAAGTCCAGCCGCGTGACAACGCCGAAGTTCCCGCCGCCACCACGGATGGCCCAGTACAGGTCCTCGTCCTTGCCCGGCCCGAGTTCACGCACGTCACCGTCGGCGGTCACGAGCTGGGCGCCGATCAGGTTGTCGCATGCCGTTCCGTACAGGCCTCGCCCGCGCGTGTCACCGCCCGCGAGTGTGAGACCCGCGACGCCCACCGCGCCGCAGCCACCCATGGGCGTGTAGAGGCCAGCAGCCAGCGTGGCCGCCAGGAGGTCCCTGATTCGCGTGCCGCCGCCCACCGAAGCGACTCGGCGGTCGCGGTCGACGCGGACGGTGGTGAACGTCCCCAGGTCTATCTGTAGCGCGCCATCGGCCACCCCGTACCCGGCATAGCTGTGCCCGCCGCCGCGAATGGCGACGGGCACGGTGTGCTTGCGCGCGAATTCCACGCAGCGTCGCACGTCATCGACGTTCGCGGCGCGCACCATCGCGAGTGGCCGGCGATCGTACGCGAGGTTCCAGACCTTCCTCGCCTCGTCGTAGCCCGACGACCCTCCACGCAAAAACCGCCCACGAACCCTGCGGGCGAGATCATCGAGGTCGGAAGCCGGATCGGCGGCGACGGAAGCAGGTGGCATGCCCCGATGCGCGCATGCACCGAGAGCCGCCGCGCCAGCGGCGACGACTCCAGCGCGGACGAAATCGCGTCGAGTCCATGCGGAAAGACCGGCGTCGTGAAGGCTCATTGGTTCGTACTCGGCCACGGGTGCTCGTTGCCTAGAAGTTATGACTGGGCTGGCCCGCCGCTGAGACGTGGGTTAGCTCCCTCGTGTCCTCGAAGCGGCCAGAGCCACTGGCGATGGTGCGACTATCGCCCTCCGAACCGGAGGTAGCAGCCCCTGTCCAATATCTACGTCGGAATGGATGTCCACCAGAGTTCCCTCACCCTGGCCGTGCTGCCGGCATACGGACACGAGTGCGGGCGGCGGGAGAGCTCCTGCAGAAAATCCAGCCTCCTCGGCCGGTTTCACGAAACGGAGCAAACTCGTCGGGACATTCACGGTCGTCAACAAAGACGACCCAGCCGTTAACCAGTGTTACCCAGGTCCCTTGGACTGTTTTGTCACCCATGCCCTTGACTGTTCACGCGCTTAAGATGAGCAACCACCGACCTCCAGTCTGGGAATTTGTGCGTACCGAAATGGATGTGCTCACCCCGGAAGCGATCTACGCCATTTTTGGTTCGATCATCTATGAGGTAATGGCCATCATTCAGATTCTTGTGGTGAGAAAGAATCAGGCGCTTGTATGCCGGACCGCCAAGGTGACGCTTTACCCACAGCAGCTTATCCGACCACGCGCTTGGGTTTTCCCATGGGGCAGTAGAAAGAACGTATGTGTCGTAGAGGCTCGAAAGCTCCTCGAACGACTCAACGGCATCCGGCATCGGATTCATAAGAGAGAAGATGCCAGGGACCTCATCAAGCCTTCCCTCGTATTGAGCCACAATTTCCTTCGGAAGTTGCGCGATGCCCGATGGAAAATCGACAAGAACGTTATCCATGTCGATGTATAGGATCTTCGCGTTCACGCTCATTGTCTCCGAGCAAATATGAATTTATGACTGGCTGCCGCTCTGCGAGACGCGGGTTGGCTCCCTCGTGCCTCGAAGGGGCCAGCCACTGGCGATGGTGCGGTCCATCACCCTCCCAAACCGGGAGGTGCCGCCCATGTCCAATCTCTATATCGGTATGGACGTCCACCAGAGCTCCCTCACCGTGACCGTGCTGCCGGCAGTAGCAGCCGCCCCGACTCGGGTCGATCTGTATTTGGTCGGCCCAGCGCCGAATCACCTGGCCGTCCACCCCCAAATCGCGGGCGACCTGGCCAGTCCCCAAGCGCTCGACAGCTGACGCACCGCCTCGAGTTTGAACTCCCGGCCGAACCGTCGTCACGTCTCCTTCGTGACGCCTCCTCAGATCCGCAGATTGAACCCAACCTAACTCAGCGTCCACTTTTTCAGGGCAAGCCGAAGAACAAAACCAGCGCTCAGGCACGCTTCTCGTAGGCCGCGCGAAGTTCGTCCTCGGTCGGTGGGTAGACGTTGTACCAGTTCAAGCAATACACCTCTTCGCGGTGCTCGTTTAGCTTGCCCAGGTCTGCCACGGGAATATCGTCGCCGGGGAGCCCCTTCGCACCGTTAACGACGATTGCCGTGAGCGGCGGGAGGGCGTTTTGCTTGCAGTAGAAGGCGATATGACCAAGAATGCCCGCAAGTACGCCGGCTGCGGGTTTCCTGTACATGAGGATCGACAATCCCTCGTATGTGACCGTCTGACGGTTCATCGCTTTGCCGACGAGGACCTGCCAAGCCTGCAAGGCCCGAGCCGGATGTTGCGAATGTGGATTGAATGTCCGCACGGTTCCTCCTTTCCTTCTAGCCGGTCGTC
>JANYKV010000053.1 GCA_025358055.1 Gemmatimonadota bacterium | reverse complement strand
CGGCGGGCGAGATAGTTGTTCACCGTGACCAAGTGGGTGCCATGCCCGGCGAGCGCATTCAAATACATCGGCAGCGTCGCCACGAGGGTTTTCCCCTCACCGGTGGCCATTTCCGCGATCCGGCCGCTGTGCAGCACCCGGCCGCCGATGAGCTGCACATCATAGGGCACCATGTCCCAGGCCAGGTCGTGCCCGGTGACAACGACGTTGCTGCCCACTAACCGCCGGCACGCCTCCCGAACCGTAGCGAACGCCTCGGGAAGTAACCCGTTCAGCGCTGCGGCCACGGCTTTCTTGTAGGCCAGTTCCAGCTCGTGAAACCTTCCTTCCAGCGCTTCCCGTTCCGTGGGATCCGCGCAGCCGTGTTTCGCCGCACGGACCTCCTCGACCTCCCGTCGTCGCGCCCCCACCTGCTGGTCGAGCTGCGCCCGGAACTTGGTCGTCTGCGCCTGAAGCTCTGAGTCACTCAAGCCCTTCAGCCGCTCTTCCTGTTTTCGGATTTCGATCAACACCGGCTGAAACTTCCGTACCTCGCGCTCATGCCGGGTGCCGAACACCGATGCCAATACCTTCTTGATCATGATTCCTCGTCCCGATAAAGCCGGTGGGCGGCGATGTAGGTCGCAACCGCATCCGGCACCCAATAGCGAATTGACCGGCCCCTGTTTACCCGCTGCCGCACTGCGGTGGCCGAAATGTCCACGGCCGGGACCTCGATGGATCGCAACCCGGGGATCGGGCTGCTCTCTGTCCCAGGGCGGTTGAAGACCACAATCTCCGCTAGCGTTGGAATCGTGGCCGACTCACGCCAGAGGGGCAAGTCCTTCGCGGCGTCGGTCCCGACCAGGAGAGTCCACGAAATGTCCGGTTCTCGAGCGCGGAGGAGCCGAAGTGTGTCCGCCGTGTACGAGGGGCCCGGCCGGTCCACTTCGACCCGGTCGACCATCAGTCCAAACTCCCCAAGGATGCCGAGGGCCACCATGGCGGCGCGATCCTCCGCCCCGGCACCATGGCGCCCCGCCTTGAACGGCTGTTCCCGGACCGGGATCAATCGGACTTGGTCCAGCTCCAACCGCTCCACGAGCGCCTGTGCAACCAAGAGATGACCGAGGTGAATCGGGTCGAACGAGCCACCGAGGAGTCCCACACGCACATCACGGCGCCCCACCCGATTCCTTCGGGCAGAGTCGATCCGCGCCCACCGTGCTGGGGTGATATTGGCGGAGGTAGCGGCAGGTCTCTTTGATGTCCTCCTGATACCCCAGGACTCGAAACGATTTGAGCATCGTCAGCAGAGCATCAGGCACGACGGCCGACTTGGGGTACGTCGCGATCAGGCTGCGAAAGAGGAGAATCGCCGAGTCGTAGGCTTTGAATTTGAAATAGAACAACGCGCTCCGGTACTCCTTGAAAGCAAAGCGCTCCTGGAGCTCTTTCACCCGCAGTTGGGCTCGTTTTGCCGCCGGACTCGTGGGGTAACGGCTCGCCAAGTCTTGGTAGAGCAATAGCGCGGTCTGACCGTAGGTCGGATCCAGCTCGGGATCGCGCCAGAGCGCGGCGTACGCGTCCGCAGCCCGAGCCAGCGCGTCGGGCGCGAGGGAATCCGTCGGCGCTTCGTCGGCCACTCGACGGAACTCTTTGACCGCGCCAAGTTCATCACCTTCGGCCCACTTGATCTCACCCTGGAAGAATCGGATATAGAGGAGCCGGCGGTCCCCGAGGGGAATCGACGGACTCACCCGGTCGAAGACGACAGCGGCTTCACCCCAGCTACCGTGGCGGAAGAGTCGCTCGCCCATGGTGTACAGCGAGTCGACTACGCGGGGCGGGCTGCCAGGCGGTAAGGGTGCGGCAGCATCAACCTTGGGTCCGGCCGTCGCCTTATGGCGATGGCACCCCGCCAGACCGGCGAGCATTAAGCAGTAAATACCAGCACGTTTCATGGTCGGGGCGGGACTCCAGTTCCCGGGTTAGGCGAGGTGCTCAGCGCGTTCAGTCGCTCCGAGGCGAATCGACGTAGTGTGTCGGGAGCCGCCGCGGTCGACACCACGGATTGATACGCCAGGGCGGCCCCGAGGAGATCCCCTTCGCGCTGCCGCGCATCGCCGAATTCAATCCGCGCCCGCCACCCCACCGGGCCGGTCGAATCGTTGGCGACGGATTCCTCCAACCACCGTTCCGCTTCAGGTAGGTGGTCGGCGGCGAGAGCATCGCGTCCGAGCTGCAGAGCGCAATTCGCCAAACCGTTCCGCGCCGCGGCGATAATATGAGCCTGTTTCGAACGGCGCAGCGAGGTACGAAAGGCGCGCGCCGCAGCATCACAGGCGGTGGTTTCTCGCAACGCGTCTCCGTATACGAGCATGAGTGAATCGACCGAGCGAGCCCCATCCGCCGAGCCAATGGCGGACGGCAGGATTCTGACCTGTTCCGGCCGGCTGAGACCCGCGGGAGCGAGAGCACCACCCGCAAGGCGTCCGATGGGTCGAGCCGGAGCGAGACGCCGAATTGCGAGTATGGCGGTGCTCCGAGCTATCGTCCCCCCGTCGCCCGCCCGGACCGCGACCCGCGCCACTCGTTCCAAGGCACCGAGTGCTTCGCTGGCGCGCGCCGGATCCGAGCTGCCTAACCGCGCATAGGCATCAACCGCCGCACGATAATTCTTGGAACGCAGCGCCGCGCTTCCCGCCTTGGCCCAAATCCGGGGCCGTTCATTGGTAGCCTGAGCCGTCAAATATTCGGCCAACGCAACGTCGAAGCGATTCTCCCGGTAGGCCCTATCGCCGAGCCGCTCATGGTCTGCGGCGGGTCCGGGGCACGAGGCCAACAGCACAATGACACCCAGAGAGATGCGGCTCACGGGGTCTGCCGTTGCGCCATCGCCAAATAGGCACTGACCCGGACGTTCCCGGGGCGGCGTGCCAAGCAGCGCGCCCACACGTCCTGAGCGGCCGCGGGGTCGCCCGAAAGGTACAGAGCCAGGCCGAGAGCGGCCTGCGCGTCGACAAAATCCGGCTGCACCGCCACGATCCGTTCGAGCTCTTCGCGTGCCTCCAACGGGTTGTTCGCCTCGAGGAGGAGCCGGGCGAGCCGGTAGCGGAGATCATGGAAACCGGGCCCAAGTTCCACCGCACGGCGGAACTGCCCGATAGCCTCCCGGAGAGCTCCCGCCTCCGCATAGCCCTCACCCAGGTTGGCATGTTGGTTCGCGAGCTTCGCGGCAACCGGAGCGGCGAAGCCACCAATCGCGGGTTGTCCATGGAGCGTGGCGTTTCGGAAGGAGGCCGCGGCTTCGGCAGTCCGGCCCATTTCGTTCAACACCAAACCCCGATGAATGTGAGCCTCCATATACCGGGGGTTCTGGGCCAATGCCCGGTCGAATTCGCCTAAGGCACGCTCTGGTTGCCCCAACAGCGAATAGGAGAGCCCCATCAAATGATACACGTCGGCAAAGGACCGCCCGGAATCGACGATCTCTTGCAATAAATGGATGGAGCCGTAGTACTCCTGCATCTCGAAGCGTTCCCGCGCTTGGGAGAGCAGATGGTCAACGCTGGCCTGCATACTCCTCCCGGCACCATGCGGCAAACCGATGGATCCCTTCGGCGAGCGTTACCTGAGGGTGATAGCCGAGCATGCGGCCGGCCTTCGTGATATCGGCCGCGGTGCGCTCCACATCCCCCGGCTGCATCGCCGCCCACTGCACTCGGGGCTCGACACCCAGCTCGGCACTAAGCGCCGCGACCAAGGTGGCGAGTGCCACCGGTCGGTTGTTCCCCAAATTGAACACCTCAACCCCCGGGGGTGCGGTGGCGGTCCAGTCTATCGCGGCCACCGTTCCCGCCACAATGTCGTCACAATACGTGTAGTCTCTCGACTGCGAGCCATCGCCGAACAAGGTGATCGTCTCCCCCGCCAGAATCCGGCGGGCGAACGAATGAATCGCCAGGTCCGGTCGCTGCCGGGGACCGTAAACCGTAAAATAACGGAGTGCGGCCACTTGTAAGTGGTGGAGATCAGCCCAGGCGGACACAAGCAGCTCCCCAGCCCGCTTGGTGGCGGCGTACGGGGACACTGGACGAAGCGCCGGAGCCGACTCGGAGAATGGGCTGGGAGTGTCGTTTCCGTAGACCGAAGAGGAGGAGGCGAGGACGAGGCGGTGCACGCCCCGTTGCCGGATGGCCTCGAGCACCACCGCAGTACCCTGGACATTCGTCTCGGTGTACCCCCGAGGGTCCGCGATCGAGGGCCGGACCCCCGCCTTGGCGGCGAGATGCACGACCACGGTCTCGGGAGTCAGCAGCGGACCGAGGCGCTCCAGATCGAGGATCGACCCCTCGATGAAGCGAAACTCCGAGGACCGGAGGGCCACGGAGAGATTGCGTTCTTTCGTGGCTCGGGAGTAGAACGGATCGAAGTTGTCGAGGCCCACGACCTGATCGCCGCGGGCCAACAATGCCTCAACCAGGTGCGAACCGATAAAGCCGGCCGCCCCGGTTACCAGAATCCGGTTCACTTCGTCAGGCGCGTCTGGAAGAATTCGATCGTCCGTCGGAGGCCTTCCTCGAGCTTGATCCCGGCGGTCCACCCGAGTGTCGAGGAGGCGATCGTGGTGTCGGGCCGCCGAACCTTCGGATCGTCTGTCGGAATCGGTTTCAGAACGATCTGGCTTTTGCTGCCGGTCATCCGGAGGACGAGCTCGGCCAGTTGCCGCACGGTAAACTCATCCGGGTTGCCGATATTCGTTGGATCGGTTCGAGTGCTAGTGAACAGCCGGTAAATACCATCAATCAGATCTGAGACGTAGCAAAACGACCGGGTCTGGCTGCCATCCCCGTACATCGTGATGGGCTCGCCCCGCAGCGCCTGCACGACAAAATTCGAGACCACCCGCCCGTCATGAGCCCGCATTCGAGGGCCATAGGTATTGAAAATTCGAACGATCCGCGTGTCCACACCTTGAGAGCGGTGATACGCCATCGTCATGGCCTCCGCGAACCGCTTGGCTTCGTCGTACACAGCGCGCGGGCCGACA
>JANYKV010000036.1 GCA_025358055.1 Gemmatimonadota bacterium | reverse complement strand
GAACGACATCGTACTCGATGATCCGTATGTGGACGCCCGCCATGCTGATCTCGGGGTCGATGATGCCGGGGGGGTCGTCGTGCGAGACGCGGGAAGCGTCAACGGCCTTCGCGATCCGGCCGCCGGCGGGAAGGTGGTCGTGTTGCCACTCCCTCCGGGTGGCTCCGTGCGCATCGGACGAACGATCCTTCGGTTGGTCGATCCCGCGCTGCCCCTCCCGGCTGCGTTGATGGATGGAGACGACCCGCGGGGCCGGATCGCCGTTCTGACGACCACGCGGGGACACCTGGCGGTCGTGGCTCTCGCCCTGGTCTACATCATGGTGGAAGGGTGGCTCGGTACCTCCGAACGGCTTCGATTTGTGAAGCTACTCAGCAACGCCGTCTTGGCTTTCGTTGGCCTGGCACTGTGGTCGGGGTTCTGGTCCATCGCCAGCCGAATCGTGGTCAAGCATGCACGGTTTCTGAGTCATCTCGCCTGGGTCAGCGCGATCGTGGTCGGGTTCCGGCTCCTCAATAATATCAACGAGTGGGTGATGTTCATTGTGCCCACCACGTTCTGGACGAGTGTCAGTGGGACGGTATTGGCCATCACGCTGGTCACCGTGCTGACCTATGGTCACTTACGGTTGGTTGTGACGGTGCCGTCACGGCGGCTCTGGCGGCCGGCGCTCGTGGTGGGCGTCGCCATGCAAGGGCTCTTGCTGCTGGCGGGCTATGCAAGCCACGAGGATTTTTCGAGTCGCTTGGAGTACTCGGGGTTTCTGAAACCGCTTGGCCCACGATGGGTATGGACCATCCCGCTGGACGATTTCATCCAGAGCTCACAACAACTCAAGGCGAAGGTCGATCGGATCGCACAATCGCCCCCCTAACTCTCCTCCGAGGGCCGGACGGCAAGGGAAGGACGGCAAGAGCAAGACGGCAAGACCAAGATGGCAACGAAAGGGCGGCAAGTCACCTGATCCGCTGCCCCTTTCCCATTTCCCCGCTGTGTTCATCCCTCCGCGCGAAGCGCTTTCACCGGATCAAGTCGGGCGGCGCGTCGAGCCGGGAGGTACACCGCCACCAGGGCAACGAAGCCCAACACACCGATGGCTCCTCCGAAGGTGAGCGGGTCCACGGCGCGGACCCCGACCAGAAGACTACGCATCAACTGGCTCGCGGCCAGGGCCACGGCCACCTCGCCGCGAACACGATTCGTGAGGTACCGCCAGTAGCGGTGCCACCTCGGGTCGCTCATCATGGATGTCCCGTCACGCCGGCTCCGGCGCCTCGAGGGCCTGGAACACGGCTCGGGCGAACCGGGTGAATTCTCGGACTTCGGTTTTCAGCTGAGTTCTGCCTTTGGCAGTGAGCTTGTAGAAGCGGGCCCGCCGATTGTTTTCGGAGACACCCCAATCCGACTCGACCCAGGCGCGGTCTTCGAGCCGATACAGGGCGGGGTAGAGCGAGCCTTCTTCGATTTGGAGCGCTTCGCCGGTGCTTTCCTCGATCCAGCGCATGACACCGTATCCATGCAACGGCTGGCGAGTGAGGGCGCGGAGGATGAGAAGGTCGAGGGTACCGCGGAGGAGTTCGAGCGTGCGCGCTGGCATGTGTCCCCCAGGAAGTCTAGGGAAGATAGTAATCCTCCCCTAGAATGTCAAAGGGAGTCAACCCCTGGCGGTTGAAGCCGCGGCTCGGCCGGTATCGCTAAAGCGATGTGTGCGTCGGGTGGCTCACCGGGCCGGTTCGAAACGGCTGGTTGCTCGGGGAGCATAGAGCCTCTCACGAGCATGGAGGCGTGGCCGCAAGGAGCCGAAGTTGCTTGAGCGACACCCGGCCTGCCGGAAGGAGCGACAGCGATGAATGGGAGTCGTGGATTGAGCCGAGGGAGAGAGAGTCCGAGACTACTGATCTGCGCGCAGGGCGTCGACCGGGTTCACTGATGTCGCCCGGCGGGCCGGCTACACTCTATGGGTGTAGGCTATCTACATCGTACTGGCTCTGCAAGGGGGAATCGCCCGCTCCTCGCGGCTGAGCGCCGCGAGGCAAGGCACAGGCCAGAGCCCCTGACCCCGGCCCCCAGGGACCCCCTCACCTCAGCAATAGCCACACCCCGCTCCCGAACCCGATCACCACAATCGCCTGGCGGACCCGTTGTTGGGACACCCGTTGCGCCAGGCGAGAGCCGCCGTATCCACCGAGAATCGCCCCGATGGCCATCCCGCCGGCGAGCGGCCAGCTCACCAGGCCGCTCATCGCGAAGACACCCGCCGCGACCAGGTTGATGGTCAGCGCGCCCCAATTCTTGAGCCCATTCATGCGATGGATGTTGGTGAACCCCATGAAGCCGAGCCCTGCGAGCATCAGGATGCCGATACCGGCGCCGAAGTAGCCACCGTAGACCGCAACGCCGAGCTGGAACAGCAACAAGGGAAGGGTGGGCTTGGGCGCACCGGTGGCCGGAGCCTCTTCGGATGCCGTGGCCATCCTGGGCTTTCGGGCGTGGAGCCGCTCCATGAGGGGGCGTTGGCTTACGAACAGGACCGACGCACCCAACACCAGCCAGGGCACGATGTGGTCGAAGCGCGCCGCACTCGTTCTGAGAAGGAGCATGGCGCCCAGCAGACCGCCGAGAAGGCAGGGGACCGAAAAGCGGGTGGCCCATTCGCGGACACCGGCGAGTTCGCGCCGATAGCCCCACATGCTGCTCAGCGCGCCCGGCCAGAGCGCTACCGTGTTCGTCGCGTTCGCCACGATCGCGGGAACCCCAAGCGCGACGAGCGCCGGGAAGGTGACCAGCGTGCCGCCGCCCGCAATGGAATTGATGGCGCTGCCAACCGCCGCGGCGAGCGTCGCCAGCGCCACACGGGCGATTTCGGAGGATGGGCCAATCGGCATTGGATCTCAGAGGTTACGGCTAGCGGTCAGTGCGTACGCTGCCAAAGCTACTCCAGCACCGAGGCAATCGAAATGGAGGATCGCTTATTATTCCAGGATGAACTCAACCCCCGCACCGGCGCCCGCACCGCGGCTCGATAGCGCGCTGCGCGACCCCGTCATCTACCAGTTCTGGCATCCGATCGCTCCCCGTTTCGGCGACCTCGACGCCCTCGGTCACGTCAGTCATGTCAATGTGGTCCGATGGCTCGAAGAGGCGCGTGTCGTGCTGGAGTGGCCCATCCAGCCCCTCGACCAGCTTCGGACCGGCCCGGTGATGGTGCTGGCCGATTTGCGCGTGGAATTCCTCGAAGAGGCACATCTCGGCCAGGATGTGCGGGTTGGGGTGACCGTGCAACGGCTAGGCAAGAGTTCCGTAACCATTGGCCAGGGAATTTTCGCCGCGCCGAATCAGCAGTGTATTGCGATTGCAGAATTAGTCGAGGTGCTGATTGACCAGGCAACTCGAAAGTCGGTGCCGTTTCCGGCCGAGTTCCGAAACCACTTTGGACAGTACGTCAGGTGACGGCCTTCTATCTGTTGGCCGCTGCCGGGTTCCTTGGACTAGTTCTCATCCCCATCGGCATGCCGGGGCTCTGGGTCTTTTTCGCGAGCACGGTGGGGTATCGACTCCTGGTGGGCCCACGCCTTTCATGGGCTGTTGTGGGCACCGTCGGGCTCTTGGCTCTGGCTGCTGAAGTCTTGGACTGGACCGTGTCGGCGCACTATACCAAGAAGTTCGGCGGGTCGAGCCGGGCCGGGTGGTGGGCGCTGGCGGGTGGATTGGCGGGGGCCATCGTCGGGGTTCCCGTGCCGGTCATCGGGTCCGTGATCGGGTCGTTTGCGGGCGCGTTTCTGGGAGCGCTACTGGCGGAGTATTCCCAGGGGCGAGCCCATGGGGACGCCGGTAAAGCCGCGTGGGGAGCTATCCTCGGACGGATGGCCGCGACGGTGGTGAAAATCGGATTTGGTTTCGTCTCGGTGGTGCTCGCGCTCTACGCGGCGTGGCCTCTGACCTAGTCTGGGATTCCGTGGCGCGCCTATGTTCCTGCCGTCTTCCTCTTGCCGTCTTGTCCTCACCGCCCCTCCTTTAGCGCTCAGCCGGCGCGGCCGAGAATGTCGCGCGAAGCCGGAGCAACTTTCCGGGTGCGCTGATCGAAGGCCCCGCATAGTCGAATGCGCCCGACACCTCGACGGTGCTGAGGACGTTGAACGTGATTGTGCCCCCTCCCGCGCCAACCACATAGTTGTCGTGCTCAACAAAAGCGTCCGTGACCCGGCCATCCCCGGTGACGCTCCAAGTGCCCGGAACGGAAACTGCCGGGGAGCGCGAGAGCTCAATGCGCGATTGTTGCTTGGAAGGGCCATCCCAGAATGCCAAGGTCAGGCTCGTCGATGTCAGCGCAAAGGTGGCCGGACCACTGAGCGTCGAAGTCCCATCGCCGTCGAGTGACACGACCTGAAGATGGTAGGTCCCGGTTCCGCGGACGGTTTGGTCCGGTCCGGTTACGCAGCCGGAAACCAGCAGCATTCCCAACGCCAGCCCTGCTCGATGCGCCATACGCGATTCGTCCCCGTCCCGTGATTCGATGTGCTGGGAGGGAAACGTAATACTTGCTTGGGGAAATGCGGTGTGCCAGGGCTTGAGATTCCTCGGTCGCTTTGTTCCCTCGGAATGACAGAAGTCGGTGCCTTTCGGACTTCATCCCGACCAAGCACGGTCTCATGCCGGCCACGGACGGTCTCATGCCGGCCACGCACGGTGTCACCTCAACCAAGTACGGTGTCACCTCGACCAGGCACGTGTCATCCCGAGCCAGGCGAGGGATCTCAAATGCGGCATCGGAATGACCTGTGGATGTTTGTTGATTCGCCCCTCAAATCACAGCGGACTGTCGAAGATCAGCGCGCGTCGCTCCACGTCGACCCGAGGCAAACGCTCGCCGCCGAAGACATTGGCGCTCACGCTGATCACATGAAGGCGATCGACGCTGTAACCCCGTGCTCGCACGAAACCGAGCGCGACCTGCCGGACGGCTTCGGGGTCGGGATTGTGTCGTCCCACGAGTGTGATGAGACGATGCGTGTGGAGGATATCCCCGGTGACCTCATCGTAGACGACGCACACTTCGGCGCGGGGCGGGTGGTTGCGGTCGACCATGGTGGTGCTCCTTTCTACCATGCCCAGCTGGCCCACGTACCAAATCGCAGATTGATGACGCCGGCTCCAAAATCGCTCCGGGGGCATTGCGTCACCGCGACAGGCATCGCTTGTGTCGTTTGGTCCGGCAGTTCGTTGACCCACCATCGGTCCGTATCGATATTGACGTCTGACTCCGCGTGCTGATCACCCGTCGTGGCGAAGGCTATCATGCGTCTCTCCTCGGTCAGGACATTCGGACACCGCTCCCTCAGGCAACACTCTAAGGCGCAACCGGGCGGAGAACAACTTGGGAAAAACCCTTGGATCTCTCAATGACCCTGCAGTGGCCCCTTTCCGAGACGTACCGCATCCGATTGATCGGCCCGACCAAAATGGAGGTCCCATGATTTGTCGTTTCTGGCGTGGGTGGGCGAGCGCGGCGAATGCGGACGGTTACGAAGAGTTACTACGCACGCAGATCATTCCGGAAATAGTCGGAAGGAAAATTCCCGGCTTCCGTGGTATCCGGCTACTTCGGCGCGCACTGGGGCACGAGGTCGAGTTTGCGACCCTCATGTGGTTCGACTCGATCGAGGCGGTACGGGCATTCGCCGGGCCGGACCATGAGGTTGCTGTCGTGCCGCCAAAAGCGAGGGCCTTCCTCGCGCGGTTTGATGACCGAAGCATCCATTACGAGGAACGAGTCTGAGTCAGGAGACCCCAGTGTCCCGATCCAAGCGCCCGCTCGCAGGCTCCACTCGGCCGTCCGACGAATTCACGCTCTACGATCTCCGGATCGAGGTGGTCGCGACACGGCGGAAGATGGTCTGCAACCACAAAGCCGGGGACTATTTCGAACTTTCGGGCGAGAACCTGCGGTTTCCCGCGAGCCAGACCTTCCCCCTCTATCCGTTAGCCGCTCTCCTCCCCCTGCTTCCGGCCAAGCAACGTGAAACCCATCCCAACGACTGGATGACGACGGACCTGGACATCGCCTGTCCCGACCCTCATTGCGGCGGGCGGTTTCGGATCACCCGGACTGGCCGCCGGACGTTCCGACACGGCGAAGTCACCGTGGTGCCGCTTCCTGCGCCTCGGATTGGACGGCGCGGGACCTCCCGATGAGTTTGGCGGATCCCGAGGTCCCCCGAATCGAACTCAGGCCGGGATACTCCATCTCCCGTCTCATCAAGGGCGGCTGGCAGCTCGCTAGCGGGCATGGCACGGTGAATCAGGAGCGTGAAACCATTTTGGCGGATATGGATCGATACGTCGATACGGGAATGACCACTTTTGACTGTGCTGACATCTATACCGGCGTTGAAGCCATGATTGGCGAATACCTCGGCCGGGTTCGAGAGCGGCATGGTTCGGTAGGGGTGGAGCGGGTCCAGGTTCACACCAAGTTCGTGCCGGACGTGAGCCAGCTGGCGACGATCACAGCCGCCGAGGTGGAGCAGGCCATCGATCGGTCACTGCGGCGTTTGGGGGTGGAGCGGCTGGATCTGGTACAGTTCCATTGGTGGGACTATGAGGTGCCGAGGTACGTGGAGGTGGGGATGATGCTGTCTCGCCTGGTGGAACAGGGCAAAATCCGCCACGTGGGTGCCACGAACTTTAGCTGTGCTACGCTTCAGGAGCTGCTGGATGCTGGGGTGCCGCTGGTCAGCCACCAGGTCCAGTACTCCCTTCTGGATCGTCGGCCCGCGGGCGAAATGACGTCGCTGTGCCGGAGCAGGGGGGTCTCGCTGCTTTGCTACGGAGCCCTGGCCGGAGGGTTTCTTTCCCATCGATACCTTGGTGCACCAGAACCAGAGCCACCCTTCGCGAACCGCTCCTTGGTCAAATACCAACTCATCATCGAGGAGTTCGGCGGCTGGAATGCCTTTCAGGAGCTCCTCCAGGTGCTTGCTGGCATCGCAAACCGGCTGCAAGTGCCGATCGGGGCAGCAGCAATCCGCGCCCTGCTCGACCGGCTCCAGGTGGGAGCGGTGATCGTGGGAGCCAGGAATTCGAGTTACCTCGGCGAGACTCTCGCGGCCCTCGATTGTGATCTGGGCCCAACGGAATACTCCGCGATCGAATCCGTGCTCCGAGGCTCCTTGGGCCCGGTCGGAGACGTGTATCAATTGGAGCGCGAGAAGGGTGGTCGTCACGCGAATATCATGCGGTATGAGTTGAATCGCGAGCGATCCGAAGGTCCGATTGAGCACTAGATACTGTGGCGATGTTGATAAGTTGAACGTTGTATAAGACTATATGGTTAAATATATTAGATGATATTAATTCAGGTGATATGTTGAATGCTCCTTACGCTTGTTTCTTGGGGTTCCTTCCCGTCCAAAATGGCCTACTATGGAAATCCGGCATTTGACTTGTTAGATTGTGCCATATGACATATCGTCCTCGCTCACCGAATCGGGTTCGTGAACACTCCACGGCGTGGCGCGTTGAGCCTTCCGGACCTCTTTCCTATACCGCGTTGCTTGGGCTCAAGTCGGAAGCGATCCTCAAGGTGGTGGACCAAGTCACCCACGGATTCGCTTACCAGGCCTTCTTTCGGTTCCAGCACAACACCGGCTTCTCGGCGTCCGCGCTAGCCGAACTCGCGCGTATTCCCCTTCGGACCTTGCAGCGCCGAAAGGCCGGAGGCCGGTTCTCCCCCGAGGAGTCGGATCGCCTACTCCGAGCATCCCGCATCGTTGCCTTGGCCCTCGACCTTTTCGAGGGGGAGATGACCGCGGCTCGGCTGTGGCTGGAAACTCCCCTGATGGCCTTGGGCGGATCGACCCCACTCAAGCTCGCCAGTACTGAAATCGGGGCCCGAGAGGTTGAGCATCTGATCGGCCGGATCGAGCACGGGGTACCCGTCTGATCCGGACCGCGTTTCGGTTGGTGAAAACGAGGTACGCGGCCTCCGCCTTCGATGGTGAGGGGCCGCGCCGCTTTGGGGGACGCTGGAATAGTCCCGGCGTCCGGGTGGCGTACGCCTCCGAAACCCTGTCCCTGGCTACGCTCGAGGTCTTGGTCCATATACAGCGAACGGCCGTCCTGGCCTCCTACTCGATATGTGGGATTCAGTTTGATCCAGCATTGGTCGAGGCATTGCCCGCGACAGACCTTCTCGAGAACTGGCGTGAATATCCCGCGCCGGCGGAGTTGGCGGCCATTGGAGACGCATGGGTTAAGGAGGTCCGCTCGGTGATGTTGGGGGTGCCGAGCGTAATTGTTCCCGGCGAGAGCAACTATTTGGTCAATCCGGCCCACCCTGCCTTTGCGAAGCTGGTAGTCAGAGCGCCCGAACCGTTTGTGTTCGATGCCCGTCTGGTTGGTCGATCCGGCCAGCGTTGAGGCTTGCCGGGGCCGCGGGACTCCCGTTAAACTCCGCGTCCCGATCACTCGGGCGATTAGCTCAGCTGGTTAGAGCGCGCGCCTCACATGCGCGAGGTCGGGGGTTCGAGCCCCTCATCGCCCACTAGTGTTAACCTGCCCTGCCGACAAGTAGTTCTGGACTTTCCGCAAATCATCGATTTCCCCCCTTGTCCATTGGTAGCTCTTTTCAAGGTGTAAGGCCGATCAGGCCAGTCTCTGTCATTGGGTCGGTCCGAAGGGTCCCACTTTGTTCATGCGGGCGGGAAGGTTGCGCCCTTCTGTCATGCCAAGTGCGCGAAGCACCTTTAGTGCGCGAAGGGTCCGGATCACCGGACCGGGGGAATTGGCACCAGCGACAAACCAGGCACCCGAGCGAACTCGCGCGGGTTCAGAGTTGCGACCGCATACCCCCGGGCCAAAGCGGTCGCGCCAACGATGAGATCGTTCGGTCCCATCCGAGTTCCGTTGGCGGCGAGGTGAGCCCAGAGATCGGCATGGCGACGGGCCTCTGGGAGTCCAAACGGCCAGACTGGGATGATCGCGATTAGCGCTTCGACAAAGGCGGAGCGCCGGGCCCGGGTGCCGGGGTCCGGACCACGAAGACAACCGTGGAGAAGCTCGGATGCTGTGATGGCAGCGATTCCCACTGGGACCTCGCCCCAGGAACGCAGCAGGTCCTCGAACCGTCCCGACCCCCGCTCCGCCTCAAGGAGGAGAGTGGTGTCGATGACTACGCCCATGGACCCGATGTCTCGGGCAAAGTCCTTCGAGCGCGGCCGAGGTCGCGGGAAAAGTCAGCGGCTTCTGGAGGGGTGAGGCGCGGCAGGCGGGACCATTGCGAGGCAAGTTGGCCGGCGGTGAGGACGGTTTTCTCTGACTGCGGCTCCCCCCCTTTCCCGGCGAGGTGTCGCGAAACAGCATCGCGTGCTGCCTGAGACTTCGGGATGCCGCGCTCTTTGGCCCAACGACTGAGAGCGTGAGCAAGATCGCGAGAAAGTCTGAGGGTGAGGTGCTCGTCCTTCATGTGCTGCAATGTACTACGCGTGTGTTACGGTGGCAATCGTCATGGAATCAATGGGTTATTGGCTCCGATCACGATCTCCTCAATGGTTCAGGCTTGCGAGGCTCAGGGCCCAGGTGAAGTGTCCGACCATGATCTCGGGCCGTTGGAGCCGAAGGCGCCAGGAAGGAGGGCGCGGAAGATCCCGGATTTTGGCCCCTAGTGATCTCGCGACAGAAGCGCCGGCTTTCCCCGGATGCCGACCCCACCGAGATGGCGGAGGTTCAACGTGGTCCCCGACCCCGCGGAGCCTTCGCCGGAAACACCGAGAACGCATCTGTCGGTGACTCTTGGAAATACCCTGTCGCTCAGATCCGCCGGACGTCGAGGGGTCCGACTGTCCCCTTGACCGCTTCGGGCCCAAGTCCGTGAAGGGTATCGGGGCGGATGCCGGCCTCAAGCCTGCTTGGCTGGGCCCGGCAGCATCCGGCCCAAAAGCCCCCCCAGAAGCCCCCCGACCGCGCCGGAGCCCGCCGCCATCCCGAGTCCGGCGATGTCGAAGCCGGGCCACTGGCCCGTGGCCACGGCGAGGAGCGATCCGATGATGCTGCTTCCGCCCCCGGCAACAGCACCGCCGCCGGCTGCTTGGCCGACCTGTACGCCAGGCGACCACCGAGAGAAGAGCGCGCCGGCCACCACGGAGAGTGCCGTACCGCAGATCGCGTAGAAATTCGGGATCTGTCCCACCGACGGCGCGACCTTGCCCACCAGCACCATCAACGCTTGGAGAACTGCGCCCGTTAGCAACGACTTCCACATCGGGTTGTTGCCCATGACTTGCTCCTCGGTTGGGAGGGCGGTGGCCGTGAGCCGCACGCCTCGGTTGTCTGTAGGGAGAGGCGAGAATGTCCACCTCGTGCGAGACTCTGTCAAGGAAACGTGCCTGTGCGAGAGATGTGAGGGAATTGAGGACCTACGGCCATTCACCCGGTCAGCGCCGCAGGCCAGGTGGCCAACCCGCGTCGAAGCACCGCCAGATTCTCCTCGATGGGGCGTGTCGTGTCCAGGATGATGCGCCGAGAATCGGGGACCTCATCGGCGGGCTCCCAACTCGCCAGGAACTGCTCGAAGATTTCCAGGCGCCCGTCACTTACACCCGGCTTCGATTCTCGTTGGCGGAGTCGTTCACGACCGACCGCGGGTGCCGCCCGACACTCAACGAACAAGAAAGGCACTCCGCACGCTCCGGCAATTTCTCGCGCGCCGGTGCGCTCCGCCTTCGCCCGAAACGATGCGTCCACCACGACGGGCCTTCCCGATGCGAGCACAGCACCGGCGCGGCGAAAGACCTCAGCATACACCTCGGCGGTCTGGGAAGCGGAGTACGCTCCGGTCCAGGCCGCTTCCGCTATCGGCGTCTCGGGCGCGACGTGCCGGAGGAACTTTCGGGTGCGATCGGAATCCACGATTGGCGCTCCGAGCAACGTCGCCATTTGCTCGGCCACCGTGCTCTTGCCCGATGCGATGACCCCACCCACCGCCACCAGGATGGGGGGAAGGAGTGAGCGTCGCTCGGAGGCCAGGGCGAGGAGGTAGTACCGGCGCGCTTCGCTGCGAGCCCGTTCCCTCGCAGCGACCTCGGCGCCTTCGTCGGAAGCGAGCATCGACGCAACCTTTCCGCGCACGTAAGCCCGATAGCTCTCGTAGAAGTCCACCAGGGGATACAGCTCGTAGTCGTTGGCCGCGCGGGCGTACGCGGCGAGGAATCGTTCCGCGTAGTCCGCTCGTTGGTGCCAGGCGAGGTCCATGGAGAGAAACGCGACGTCGGCGCAGACATCGGCGAAACGGAACCGCTCGTTGAACTCAATACAGTCCACGACGATTGGCGGACCACCGTTGGGAAAATAAACATGCTCCAGACGCAGATCGCCGTGCCCATCGCGAACGCGGCCAGAGCCCCGTCGCTCCTCGAAGCGATCGGCGTGGGTTTGGAGGAAGTCGATCTGCCATGCTTCGATCTCGTGGGCTTCCGCGCCGCTCAGGTAATCCACGACGTTCGTCCGCGTTTGCTCGAAATTCTCTCGGACGTTGACTGAAATCGTCTCGGTCCGGCCGAAGGAAGCCGTCTCCTCGTCGCTTCGCGCGCTGCGATGGAACGCGGCCAGCGCCTCCGCCAGCTGGTCCAGGTGCTTGGGAGTGAGCTTGCCCTGGGCCAAGAGCGCATCGGCTCGGCTGGCCTCGTCGAGACGCCGCATGTGCACGGCCCAGTCTACCGTGAGGCCGGTGCCTCCGATGCGATATTTACCGTCTTGATCGCGGGTCACAGGGACCACGCCGAGGTACACTTCAGGGGCGAGGCGTCGGTTGAGGACAACTTCCGCGTCACAGGCCACACGCCGCCGATCCGCGCTCCGAAAGTCCAAGAAGCCAAGGAACACCGGCTTCTTGATCTTGTATACCTCACCCGGTCCGAGGAAGACCCACGAGACGTGGGTTTCGACCACTTCGAAGCCGGCGGCTCGGAGGTCGTCTTTGAGCGTGCCCATGGGTCGCTAGTTGCCGGCTCCGCAGGGAATCCGAGCGGGCTCCGGTGCCGGCTGCAGATGGTCGGTCCTGTCGAGCACGATCTGGGGGGCGTCCCGGCCTTTCTGTACCAAGCCGGTCACCCGGACGCGACGGCCCCTCCAGGCCCGAAGATCCGGTATCTGGCCCGCAAGGGCGGGTGGGACCACGATAGTGAGGCTTTGATGAGGCGGCTCGGTATCCAGGTAGAGATAGACCGCTCCGGACGCAGCCGTCCTGATCCGAACGATCTCTCCCTCCACGGTGGCGGTCCGACCCAGGAACTGACGTGACTCGGTGGCGGGGATGGCTTGCGCTTGTTGGGGTGCGCCAAGCCGAGGCATGGTAACGAGCAGCAGGATGGCGAGGATCATGGCACCGGTCGGTAGAGGATGACTCCACAGTAGGCACCGGAGCGGAAGTTGGGTTGAACAACTCGTGAAGCGTGCTTCAGGAACCAGTCCTACGATTCGCATCGTGGACTGGGCCACGCTAACCGGTCATTGCTTGTCGCGGTTATTCAAGAACCGAAAGAGGACCAACAGAATAATGGCGCCGATGACGGAGCCGACGAGTCCCACGCGGCGACCCAAGATGAAAGACCCGAACCACGACCCTGCGACGCCCAGCAGAGTGGTCACGATGAAACCGCCCCTGCCTTTGCCCGGCATGAACCACTGGGCAAGCGCGCCGATTACGAATCCGATGAGGACCGTCCACAGAATACCCAAGAGATGTTCCTCGCGTCACAGATGGATTGAACTACCCGAGAGAGGTACGGGTGTCGCTAGGTGGAAAGTTTCAGCGCGCCCCTATTTCCAAGTTTGGCGACAGATCCGCATCCAATTCCCGCCCAAGATGCCCCGCACGATATCGTCCGCATAGCCCTGCTTCACCATCAGATTGGCGAGCTCCGGGAGCTGCTCCGGGCTGAAAAAGGCCATTGGCTCCCACGCACCCTGGGCTTTGCCCGGCCATTCATCCGGGCGCGCTTCGATGAAAGCTTGGAGCGGCGCGACATCCGCGAGGTAGTCGAGGCCAACGCCGACGTGTGCCGGCCCCACCATCTGGACGACGTGATCAAGGTGCCTAAAGTACGTTTCGGTATCGATGGCACCGAGATAGAAGCCTCCACCGGTGATGCCAATGACGCCGCCGTTCTTCGCGCACGCCCGAATCTGGTCGTCGCGGACATTTCTGATGTGCGGTCGGATGGCGTAACACCCTAAGTGGCTGAAAATCACCGGAGCGTGCGACACCTCCATCATATCGAGCGTGGCACGATATCCCGCATGGCTGCCATCGACCAGCATGCCCACCCGGTTCATCTCGTGGACGAGCTTGACGCCGAGCTGGGTCAGGCCGATGTCGATCCGGTCGGCGCAGCCACCACCGTAGGAGTTCACCAAATTGAAAATCGGGTGTACGAACCGAACGCCCAATTGGTAGAACAGCTCCACGAGGTTGAGGTCGCGCTCTAGTGGCCGAAACCCTTCGAGGTGGAGTCCGACCGCGAGCTTCCCCTCCGACTTGGCGGCGAGAATGTCGTCGACCGATTCGACGAGCATCGCGCGGGGATGTTCCTTGATTTGGGTCCGGGCGCGCGCGATGCGGTGGACCGCTTCGCCGGTGTTGTGGCGGTCGCCGGCCGGATGGACCGAGATGAAGTGGACCCCGGCCTCGCGGTACCGGTCGAAGAGGTTCGTGGCGTTGCCCATCTCCGGTTCGTAGATGAACACCATGTCCCAGACGAGGGAGTCGTGATACAGGCTCGTGGCGTGCGTCAAATCACCCCCCCCCGCCGGAGCCGGCCAATCTGATCATGGCGTTCTTCATGAATCGCGAGCACTTCCGCCGGACTCACCGTGGCGACACCAGCCTTGGCCACCTCGATTCCGGCCGCATAGTTCGCGAGTATCGCCGCCTCTCGCACTGTCGCGCCCGCGGCCAGCGCGGTGCCGATCCAGGCGGTGACCGTGTCTCCCGCGCCCGACACGTCGAAGACTTCGCGCGCTAGGCTCGGAATGTTGGTGATGGACTGATCTTGGGTGACGAGCATCATTCCATCGGCACCCAGCGTGAGGAGTAGGTTGTCCACCTTGAGCCGCTTCATCGCGTCGGGGAGCGCGTTGGCGTGGTGGAGATCCACCGCCGCGCCCAGGGCCGATTCCAATTCGCGGCGGTTGGGTTTGAACACAGTGGCGCCGGCGTATTCAAAGAACTGGCGGAACTTGGGATCCACGACGATCGGAACTCCTCGGCGCTTGGCGGCGGCCATCAGCGTGTTGATCAAGGCCGGCGTAAGGGCGCCCTTGTTGTAGTCCTCGAGGAGGAGCGCATCGGCGTTGGCGAGCGCGCTCAGGCCCTGGACGATCATGCGCTCCAGGTCGGGGCCGTCGAGCAGCGTATCCACTTCTTCGTCGATGCGGACCACCTGCTGGCCACGCGCGATGACGCGGGTTTTTGTCGTGGTGGGTCGGCCGGCCACCGTGATGAGGTGGCGATCGTCAATCCGAACCGCGGCGAGTTCACCGCGGATGGAGGTGCCGTGGACGTCGTCGCCGACATTCCCGACCAGGTGCACCGTCGCGCCCATCGCAGCGACGTTCGCGGCGACGTTCGCGGCCCCACCGAGGGCGGAGCGGTACTCCCGGACGCTCACGACCGGAACGGGGGCCTCGGGCGAGAGTCGCTCGGTGTCGCCGACCAGGTACCGGTCGAGCATCACGTCGCCCACCACTACGACTCGGCAGCCCTTAAGCCGATCCATCAATTGCAGGATTCGATCGCGGGAGATTGGAGCGGGGGAGGGTGTGGCTCTCATTTGAATGCTCCGCGCGTCGTGAACCCGAGGGTGGCGGTGACGCGGCCTTCCAGCCGGCTGCGGACCGCCCCGGGAACGTTATCCGCGTTCGTGCTGTGCTGGAAGACACCGAGGGCATGCAGCGCCAACGGCCCCTGCTGCCCGCTCACTCCCATCCCCACCTGGTAGGTGGTCGCGATCGTGCCGCTGAATCGGGTGGGAAGCAACCGGGCTTCCGCGGCTGTGGGCCAGGCGGTGTTGATCTGGCCCTGGCCTTGGCGCAGCACGCTCGCCTGCGGGCTCACGAGCCAGGTCGGTGGGAGTGGCAGGTTCACCACCATCGTCAACAGTTCGTTGTCGGCGAAGTTGCGGCCCAGACCGACGCCGCCATCGGTGAGGTTCTCGAATCGGCTCGCGGTTCGAAACGCGAGGCTCGTTGCGGTGGTGTACGCCGCATGCCACGAGGCCACATGGCCCAGCGCCCCCGTGGCGTCGACGGTCGCCGCCCACCGGTTGGGGTAGGGATTGGTGCTGAAGTTCCAGTCATCGATCGCCAGCTGCACTCCAAGCGAGAGGCCCCGCGCGGCGCGCCACTGGACATCGGTGCCGATCATCGAATTGCGATGATCGCCCAGGCCGAATTGTGGGCCAAAACTCAGGAGCGTGAGGGGGTTGCGATACGACGGCTCGAAATCGCGGCCTGCCCCCGCCGACACCGCCGTTTCCCAGAGCGCCACGTTGAGGGAGGGACTCACTTGCAAGCTCAATCGGTGTGCGATGAAAAAGCGATGGATCGTGGCGCCGGCCGAGTCGGTCTCATCCTGAAGCTGGGTCGAAACGAACGCAAAACGGAGGCGCGAGTTCCCGAAATCGAGGCCCAAGTCGCTTCGAGGGTATCCATAGTTGCTGAGCGGAATGCCGGGCAGCCCCGCCGGTCCCCAGTTGCGGTCCATCTGGCCGTAAAATACGCGCCCCCATTTGAACTGGGCCGAGATGTACGCATCGGCGAATCGTAGCGCGGTGCCAGAGGCACGTGAACTCTCTCCCGTCCAGTCGGGGTCGAGCTTGATTCGGTTCTCCGCCACGGGCCTCGTCAGCAGCACCACCGGTCCGAATCGCGCCATGGCCTCGATGTCGGCGTAGCCGCGGACTCCACTCGCTCCCGCCGGTTCAAGGAGATCGCGCCGCGCATGAGAAAAGCCTTGGGCGCCGACCCGCGGACTGATGCTCCAGGCCTCCTGGGCCCCTCCGTCGTCCAAAGCACGCCGGAGTGAGGCCGCCGCTCGGCCGTTGGCGCTCGTAGAGTCCCATTGCACGCGGTCGATGGCTCGCACGACATCCGATCGTCGGAAGGGCCGAACCATCGGGCTCGGATCAGCGATGTCGCCCCGCGCAATCAGGTGTTCGATGAGCGGTAGGCGGGGGTCATCCAAGGGTATATAAGGAGAAGCCTGGGCGAAGACCATCTTCGGCGCAATGAGCAACACAACAAGCAGCGAGGTCGGGCGCATCGGCGAAAGTTGCATGGCTGGGGCAGGGCAACGCTAGCCCGGAAGGCCAATGCAGCAATCGGCGCACGGGCCATAAAGTGGCTAAACAGCTGTTGCGAAGTCGTGGCAGTGCTGTCGGCCGACGGCAACAATCTGCAGCGATCTTGCCAGAGCTTCGAGGAAGCACAATTTGTTGAAAACGTACATAAAGCAATACACGGCAAGATATTACGGTGGGCGATGCCAATGCTTGCGTTACCGACCCAGCAGCGGCGTCGGATTGGAACGAGTCTAGCATGACGGAGTGCACGGCGGGCCGAATCGAGCCCGCGGTACCCTCGACATTCAAGGCAGGTTTGCCCCGTGAAGAGAACCCTCGCAGTGACCCGCGTGTTGACCGGCATTGGTATTCTGGGGATTGCGGCATTGCTTTTCGAACGCCATAATCTCGCCAGTAGCTCCGCTCTGGAGCACGGGCAATTCGGTCTGGTGCTGGCGGCGCTGAGCGTGGTTCCAATGAGTTCGATGTCGATTTTTCGAAGACTGGGCCGACGCGACTAGTCGCGCCCGACCCACCATCGCGGCGGACCTGATAACTGCCCGATGAGCCAGCGCCCTGGGAGCACCTGCTGCCAGGGCGCTGTCGCGTCTATCTTCCCCCGATGAGCGAATTCCGGATCGAATCCACTCGGGGTCCCCTGGTCGAGTCGATCCACCACGTATCGTGCGCGGTCACCGATCCCAACGGAGTCCTCATTGCGGCGGCGGGAAATCCCGAGCTGGTGACGTTCTGGCGTTCGGCGGCGAAGCCCTTTCAGGCCTTGCCCTTGGTGGAAGACGGAGGGGTCGAGCGATTTGGCCTCACCGGCGAAGATCTGGCATTGACCTGCGCCTCGCATTCGAGCGAGACCCGGCACCTCGAGGCCACCGACCGGTTCATGCATCGGATCGGGTGTGCCGAATCGGACCTTGCCTGCGGAATCCACCCGCCGCTCTCACCCGCCGTGGCGAAGAGCGTGGCGCAAAGCGGCATCACGATGACCCCCCGGTGGAGCAATTGTTCGGGGAAGCATACCGGAATGCTGGCCCTGGCTCGCCTGCATGGTTGGCCGACGACCGGCTACGAACGTGCCGGGCATCCGGTCCAGGCCCGCATTCTCGACAGCGTGGCAGCCTGGACGTGGGCGTCAAAGGAATCGATCGTCCAGGCCGTGGACGGGTGTGCAGCGGTGTGCTTCGGGCTTCCACTCCGTGCGATGGCGTTGGCCTACGCGCGCTTCGGGGTCGCGGTGGAACCCGCACCGACCAACTTACGCGAGGCAATGATTCGGCACCCAGAGTTGGTGGCGGGCGACCGGCGCCTGTGTACCGATATAATGATCGCGTGGCCGGGGGAGATCGTCGCGAAAATCGGGGCGGAGGGGATCTATTGCGCGACCGTTCCTCGTCTGGGTCTGGGAGTTGCGCTGAAAGTCGAAGACGGTGACATGGCATGCGCCGGTGTGGCTCTGGTCGGTGTGCTCCGGCAGGTCATTGCCCAAAGAGGTGGCGCCGAAGTTTCGCGCTTTCCGTTTGAGCCACTCGCTGCATACAGCGAGCTCCCGATTCGAAATACGCGTCAAGCGATGACGGGTAGGCTTCGTTCGGCCGGCGCCTTGCATTTTATCGATTCCGCTCGCGTCTGAATGGTGCCGAATCATCCGCGCACAGCGATATCCTCCGAGTCACGCGTGAGCGACGCCGAACTATCCGGCCTTGATCGGGCCACCGAGGCCTTGGTGGCCTTTGCGGGTGCAATCGCAGTTGGGACGCCGGCGCTCTTGGAGTCGGCCGTCGCGGGTGCGGTCGAGGCCACCGTGTCCAGCGCGTGGGTCGACGAGTTGCTGCTCCAGTCGGTTCTGATGGTGGGTTATCCTCGTGCCATGGTGGCGGCTGGGATGTGGCGAACCGCGACCGGAATATCCGCGCCCGCCACGGATGCAGATGCGAGTTACGATCGAGCCGAAGAGTGGAATCGTCGAGGGGAAGTCACCTGTGCCATCGTCTATGGAAAGAACTATGAACGTCTTCGTCGCAACATTCAGGCCCTCCACCCGGCGCTGGATATCTGGATGGTAGCGGAAGGATACGGACGCACCCTCTCGCGGGCCGGCCTCGACCTCCGGAGACGAGAGCTGTGCATCATGGTCCAGACCGCGGTCCTGGACACGCATCGTCAGCTGCATTCGCACCTGCGCGGGGCGCTCCATGGGGGAGCCTCGCCCGCTGAGATCGGCGCGGCGCTTCGCGTCATCGAACCGTTGCTGCTCCCCGAGGTACGACAGCGCGTCTTTGATCTGTGGAACAAACTGCGCGCGGACGGCAACCGGGGCGCTGCCTCATGACGTTCATCGATCGGGCCACGGTCCAGGTAGTCGCCGGCACCGGAGGCAGCGGCGCCTCCTCCTTTGCCCGGTTCAAGTACGTGCCGAAAGGTGGTCCGGACGGCGGGGACGGCGGACACGGCGGCAGCGTGTACGTCCGGGCCGACTCCAACCTCGCCACTCTGCTCGACTACCGGTATCGGAATATTTGGAAGGCGGACCGGGGGGATCATGGCAAAGGAAAGACGAAAACCGGAGCCTCGTCCGACGACATCGCATTGCCGGTGCCCCCGGGCACGGTCATCAAGGATCACGCGACCGGAGAAATCATCGGGGAATTGCTCAAGGCTGGGGAGTCAATTCTGGTCGCTCGCGGTGGGCGTGGCGGGCGCGGGAATGCCCGATTCGCGACCTCCACGCATCAGGCGCCTCGAGAGTGGGAGCCGGGAGAAGAGGGCCAGTCTCGAGAAATCGACCTGGTGCTCAAGCTTATCGCCGATGTTGGGCTCGTCGGCGAGCCCAACGCGGGCAAGAGTACGCTCCTCGCCGTGATCTCAGCGGCGCGCCCCAAGATTGCCGACTATCCGTTCACCACCCTCGAACCCAACCTTGGCGTGGTCGGAATGAGCGGCAGCCGGACGTTTGTCGTGGCCGACATTCCCGGAATCATCGAAGGCGCGCACCAAGGGAAGGGCCTCGGCCTCCAGTTTCTGCAGCATGTCGAACGCACGCGGCTCCTCGCGTTTTTGGTGGCCCTGGATTCGGAGGAGCCGCAACTGGTGTTCGAACGATTGCGCCATGAGATCCGCTCGTACAGCGAGGAGCTCTATGGCAAGCCGTACATCGTCGTGCTCACGAAACGCGATCTCGTGCCGGCGGACGATGTGATCCCAGCCATCGAGGCCCCAGAAGCGCGAACCAATTTGATGATTTCCAGCGCGTCGGGCGAAGGGCTCGAGGAGTTACAAGAAATCCTCTGGAAGTTGGTGCAGGAGGTCCGCGCGGCCACGCCAATCGAGCCCGGCGACGAGGACTGGGGCGAGGCAGAGGCCCTTCCGGAACCTGAGCCTGATGAGTATTGACGAACGCACGGCCTACGTCGCGCTGGCCCTGACACCAGGGATCGGAGCGGCCCGCCTCTCGACTCTTCTGACCGCTTGTTCCACCGCACTCGGCGCCCTTTCGGCGCCGTTTGAGTTTCTTCGCTCCTTGCCCGGATTTTCTCGCGCCGCGGTGTCTGCGATCTCCGCCGCGTCGATCCAAAACGCCCAACAGGCACTGGTGGTTCTCGAGCAACTTGGTGGCAGGACTTTGCTCCCGGCCGATGCCGAGTTTCCTGACCTGCTCCGTTTGATTCCCGACCCGCCGACCCTGCTGTTCGCAAAAGGGGATCTCACCCTGTTGGCGCGACCGGCCGTCGCCATTGTCGGCAGTCGGGATCACTCGGCGTATGGAGGTGAAGCATGTGCCCTGCTCGCGTCCGGGGCGGCCCAGTCCGGCCTCGTGGTGGTGAGCGGAATGGCGCGTGGCTTGGATGCGGAGGCACACCGCGCGGTCCTCGAGGCTGGAGGTTTCACAATTGGCATCTTGGGGAATGGATTGGGCGTCATTTATCCCGCCGCGAACCGTCTCTTGTATCAACAGGTCGAACAGACGGGCCTTCTCCTCACCGAATTTGCTCCCGGCGAGCGACCGAACGCGGGAAGTTTCCAACGCCGCAACCGATTGATCAGCGGCCTGGCCAAGGTCACTGTCGTCGTCGAGGCCGGTGTCGGGTCGGGGGCTCTGATCACCGCGGATACCGCGCTGGCGCAAGGCCGGGAGGTCATGGCGGTGCCGGGTCCGATCACAAGCCTTGTCTCGGTCGGGGCCAATCGATTAATTCGCGACGGGGCCGCACCTCTCCTTGAACTTGATGACCTTCTTGCCCACTACCCCGAGGTGAAAGCCGTCAAGCCAAAGCCGAGCCGCATGGTGCCTGCCGCGGAACCGCCCCCACCTCCGGCCACGCTTTCGGCGCCGGAACGTCTGGTCTATTCTGCGTTGCGGGAGACCCCACGCCATGTCGACGATCTGGCCGCGGCGTTGCGGTGGCCCGTCGGCGAACTCCTCGGGGTGCTGTGTGCCATGGAACTCGCCCAGATGGTGGAGCAGCGACCAGGCAGCTTGTTTCTACGGATTTGAGGCTGGGCCCGCATCGTCTCCTTTCCGTTTCGCCCTTCCCCTCGTTATTTCCGTCATGCATCTATATGTGCACGTGCCGTTCTGCGCCCGTCGCTGCGTCTACTGCGACTTTGCCATCGCGGTGCGCCGAGAAACACCGAATGAAGAGTTTATCGCCGCGATCGGCCGGGAATGGGAGACGTGGAAGCAACACCCGGCTTGGGTTCGCTCGCCGGTGATCGACACGATTTACTTTGGCGGAGGGACTCCTTCGCGGCTGGCTCCTGAGGCCATCGCACGGTTGATCGACCTGTTTCGTTCCGGGCACCCAATCGCGGAAGGAACCGAGGTGACCCTCGAAGCCAATCCCGACGACATCACTACCGAGCGAGCGCAGTCGTGGCGTCAGGCGGGAGTGAACCGCGTGTCTCTTGGCGTTCAATCCTTCGATCCGGCCGTCCTCGAGTGGATGCATCGAACGCATCGGGCGGAACAAATACCGGAGGCGATGGGCGCGTTGCGGAGCGCAGGACATCACAATGTATCGGTGGATCTCATCTACGGGCTGCCGGACACAATGAGGCGCGATTGGGCCGCTGATCTTGACCAAGCGTTTGCCCTCGCGCCGACGCATCTGTCCCTCTATGGTCTCACGGTCGAGGCACATACCCCACTGGGCCGATGGGTGGAGCGCGGGCAAGCCGCTCTTCCTCCGAGCGACCGAGCCGCCGCCGAATACCTGGTGGCGCATGGGCAGTTGAGGGCGCGGGGCTTCGAACACTATGAGGTTTCCAACGCAGCGCTTCCCGGGCACTGGTCGCGGCACAACCTTGCGTATTGGCTCCGGTCGCCATTCATTGGCCTCGGACCGTCGGCGCATACCGGGCTCTGGGAGGAGCGAGCATGGAACGTGCGGGACTGGGTGGACTATGAGCGCCGAACCCGCGCTGGTGATGTCGTCTTGGCAGGTCGGGAGCGCCTTACGGCAGAACAGGTGCGCCTCGAAGAGCTTTATCTCGGTTTACGTACGTCCATTGGGCTCCCGGTGGCAGCGTTGGGCGACGCCGCTTGGGCGGTGTGGGTTCAATCGGGGTGGGCCGTTGAACGCAACGGAACCCTTCGGCTCACCGCGGAAGGCTGGCTGCGGCTCGATGCGCTGGTGGCGAGCGTCTCTCATTTCTAGATTTCACTCATGACAGTGGGCGACGAACTTTCAGAACGGGAGCTGCGGGTCCTCGCAGCGACGATTAAGACCTACATTGAGACGGCCGAGCCAGCGGGGAGCAAGACCATCGCGGAGCGGTCCGGGCTCGGCATTTCCGCCGCCTCGATCCGGACCACCATGGGGGACCTCGAGGCAAAGGGATATCTGTTTCATCGCCACACGTCGGCTGGTCGAATTCCGACCGATCGCGGTTACCGCGTGTACGTCAACAGCCTCTCCCAGCTTCCCCAGCCCAGTCAGCGTGAGCGCGCACGGCTCCACAGCGAACTCGAACAGCCCAATTCCGCGATCGAAGAGATTCTCCGTCGGGCGGCCCAGGTCCTTGGCGTGTTGACCCAGGAACTCGGCGTTGCCATGACGCCGACATTCGATGGCGTCGTGTTGGAGCGACTCGAGTTGGTCTCGGTGTCGAGCGATCGTCTTCTCCTGGTGCTGACCCTCCAAAGCGGATTGGTCCGAACGATCTTTGTCGGGATCCCCGGAACCGTCGTCACCGAATCGATCGTGCATGTCACGCGGACGCTCAACGAGCGACTGGCTGGTCTGTCGCTGCGAGATATCCGCGCCAGCCTCGCGGACCGGCTCCGAGATGCCGATGGGGTGGCCGGCGGGCGAGAGTTGCTGAACATCTTTGTCGCGCAAGGCGAAGAGATCTTCGATCTCGAATCCAATGCCGACTCGGTGATGCTTGGGAGCGCCCAAATGTTGGCCGAGCAACCGGAGTTCGCGTCGAACGACCGGATGCGGGAGTTGCTGCAGTTGACCGAGCGGCGCGATCTCCTGAAAAACGCCCTCGAGGCGCGAGGCCGGACCGGAATGTCGATCACGATTGGCGCGGAGAACTCCGATCCGCGTTTCGCTGGGTTCACCTTGGTGACCTCGGCCTACCGTTCCGGAGAACTGACGGGAGTCATCGGGGTGCTAGGACCCACGCGGATGCCGTATGAAAAAATCATTGGGCTCGTCGATCATACGAGCCGCTTGGTGGAAGGGCTCATGGCGTGAGCGAATACTACGCCCTGCTGGGGCTCACCCGCGACGCAAACGAAGAAGACCTCAAAAAGGCCTATCGGAAACTGGCGATGCAGTACCATCCCGATCGCAACCCGGCCGCCGATGCCGAGGCGAAGTTCAAGGACATTTCCGAGGCGTATGAGGTGCTTCGCGATCCACAGAAGCGAGCCGTATACGATCGCTATGGGAAGGCCGGCCTTGGCTCCGGCGGTGCTAACACCGGGTTCGGGCACATCGATATCGCCGAGGCGCTGAACATTTTCATGCGCGACTTCGGCGGCATGGGTGGATTCGACTCGATTTTCGGCGGAGGACGGCCCCAAGCGGAGGCGCGCCGGGGGCAGGATATCCGGGTCAGCGTGAAAATGAGTTTGACCGAGGTGGCTGCCGGAGCGAAACGGACGGTGAAGCTCAAGACCCT
The DNA here is from genome assembly GCA_025358055.1 of Gemmatimonadota bacterium. GTDB lineage: Bacteria > Gemmatimonadota > Gemmatimonadetes > Gemmatimonadales > GWC2-71-9 > JANYKV01. The sequence goes on along the minus strand of JANYKV010000036.1, from coordinate 13,543 downwards.
CCAGGCCTGCGATTCGTGCAGCGGGACTGGAGGGGCCAAGGGCTCCCGGCCGACAACCTGCTCGACGTGTGGCGGGACCGGCGAGGTACGGCGGGCCGCGCGGAGTATGTTCGGCCAGTTCGTTTCGGTCTCGCCGTGTGGGACCTGCGCGGGCGAGGGGACGGTGAACCAGTCGCCCTGCGAGGTATGCCGAGGCGAAGGGCGGGTGAAAGGCGAGCGGAGTATCAGCGTCGATATTCCCGCCGGGGTCTCCAGCAACAACTATATCACGCTCCGAGGGCAGGGTGCGGCGGGCCCGCGAAACGGCCCCAACGGCGACCTCCTCGTGATGATCGACGTAAAAGAAGATGATCGCTTCGAGCGCCATGGCGACGACCTGTACTACGATCTTGCACTGTCCTTTTCTCAAGCGGCCCTCGGCGCCGCGGTCATCGTGCCGGCCCCCTTGGGTGAAGAACGGGTCGCGATTCCCGCTGGGGTACAATCGGGCACCATCATCAAGCTCAAAGGAAAAGGAATTCCGCGGTTGGGACAGGGAGGTCACGGCGACCTCAACGTCCGCGTGCACCTGTGGACGCCCGAGCACCTGACGGAGGAGCAACGCCACCTCTTCCAGGAGCTCGCCAAGCGCGAAGGTGAAGCGCCGAAGCGCAACTCGACCTTCTGGACCAAACTGAAAGAGGCGCTCGGGGGATGACGTGGTGTGCGATTGATGTCACCTCACGCCCCGCCGACCGAGACGCGATCGCCACATGGCTGGTGAGCCACACCGGAATGGCGGTGGAGGAGCGGGCGGACGGTACTCTCGTGTCGTTCGCTCCGGATGCGGTCCAAGCAGCACAGCTCACTCAAATCCTGCGGCATGCCTTTCCCTCCGGCCTCATCACTGCGATGCGGCCGCTGGCTTCGATCGATTGGTCCACCCAATGGCGCCAAGGCATTGGGGTTCGACACTTCGGGCGACTCTCCCTCGCTCCCTCCTGGCTCAGCCACGGCGCCGCGGTGGGTGAAGTCTCCATCGTCCTGGATCCGGAATCGGCATTTGGAAGCGGTGAGCACGGTTCGACCCGTGCCGCTCTCACCCTGTTGGAACGCATCCTCGTGCCGGGCGAGCGCGTGCTCGACCTCGGGAGCGGAAGCGGTGTCCTGGCGATTGCCGCCGCGAAGCTCGGCGCTTTGCGCGCCACCGGAATCGAGATTGATGCGGAGGCCAATCCCATCGCGGAACGCAATGCGGTGCGAAACGGAGTCGGTGATCGCGTGGAATTTGTCGAGGGAGACGCTGCGCATCTCGCCCCACTGCTCGGACCGGTGGATGTGGTGGTTTCCAATATCCTTCGCATGGTGAATCAATTGTTGTTACCGACCATCCACCGAACGCTCCGCCCGGGGGGGCACGCGATCTTCTCCGGGATGGAAGAGCCGGAAGCTCCACTGTTTCTGGCTGAGTTGGCCGAGGCGGGCTTTGTGGTGGTGGACCAGCGGGTAGATGACCTGTGGTGGGCGGTGCTCACCCGGCGCGCATGATTGCAGTACTCGTTCCTCCTGGGGAAATGGTCGTCGGAGCCAGGCTCATTCTGGCGGAGTCGGAGGCGCATCACCTTCAGGTTCGCCGGGTGGCGAATGGAACCTCGGTTCGGCTGCTGGATGGTCGCGGCATGGTAGGCGAGGCGCGACTGGAGGATGACGGGAAGGGCGCGGCAGTTGTGATTCTGCATGTGACCACGGTGCCCCGACCGGCGGAACTCAGGCTACTGGTCGGGGTCGGTGATCGGGAGCGGTTTGAGTGGCTCGTTGAGAAGTGCGCCGAGTTGGGAGTGACCGACGTGGTTCCGGTGCTGGCGGAACGATCGCTGAGTGTCGCGAGCCGAATCCGTCCCCAGCAGCTCCAGAAGCTGCAAGTCCGGTCCCGCGAGGCAATCAAGCAATCCGGGGCTCCGTGGGCGCCGGCTCTGCACCCGATAACCTCGGTCGCGTTGAGCGTCGTCACCGGCCGGGAAGGGACTCGATGGTTGGCGGATGGGCGAGCCCCGCGAGTTGCCGGACCGGTTGTGGGGCCGCTTACGGTGGCCATCGGGCCGGAGGGCGGGTTTACGGAGGAGGAGCGACAGGTCTTTTTCGCCGCTGGGTTCGAGGCGGTCCGCCTCGGTGCGTATACATTGCGTTTCGAAACCGCGGCGGTCGTAGCGGCCGGCTGGGGCGGAGTAACCCGAGGAGGCGCGGATGAATGACTGCGTGTTTTGTCGCATCGCGTCGGGTGAGATCCCCGCGACCATCGTGAAGCGGACTCCGGAGGCCGTCGCCTTCCGGGACCTCAACCCGCAGGCCCCGGTGCACGTCCTCGTGATCCCAACGCAGCATGTGGATAGCGCGGCCCAGGCCACGGGCGACGCCGGGGAGGCGTTATTGGGGAAGACGATGCGATTGGCTGTCGAGGTCGCACACGACCTCGGACTGGATGGCCCGGGGTACCGACTGGTTGCGAATACGGGGGTGGACGGGGGCCAGTCGGTTCCCCATTTTCACCTCCATCTACTCGGCGGGCGCCGCATGGATTGGCCGCCCGGGTAGGGGTACGGTCAATCCCTCTTGCCTCATGGGGCCGCGCCACCTAGGTTAGTGGATTGCATAATGTTACGCCCGGAAGGGCTGGAGAGGGGTGATACCTGGATGTCCGAAGTCATCATTCATGATGACGAGAGTTTTGAGCGAGCCCTCAAACGCTTCAAGAAGAAGTGCGAGAAGGCTGGCATCCTCTCCGATCTTCGTAAACATCGGCATTTCGAAAAGCCGAGCGAGAAGCGGAAGCGAAAGATGAATGCGGCAATGCGGAAAAACCGCCGAAGCGTTCGGTACACTCGTGATTGATCAGTCTGGTGCGCCCGCGTGACGACTGGGGTGCGACTGGAACGAAAAGGAATCCGCGCAATTGCATTGGATGGTGAGCGAGCAGGACGATCGACAAGTTCGGAAAGCGGGATGACGGCCGCGATGCCGTGGTCCATCGAGGACGGGGTGCTGGCGCAAGAACGCGCCGGCACCCCGTTTCCTTTGGCACCCGAGGACAGCGCCGCGGCCCTCGCCATTCTCGAGTTTCCCGCGGCCCTCGCCGTGGTGGCTGGATATGCCGCGGGACCGCTCGGCGCGGCGCGGATTCAAGCGCGACGGCCTACCGCAGATGAGAGTTGGATTCGAGCCGAGTTGGCCGAACTCGGAGAGGTGATCGCGCTCTTTCGGCGCGGGGACCGACTCCTCGCCGCCGAGACGCCGGACGTCGCAGCCGCGCTCGCCCGGCTTCGGTTGGATGGGAGCGTCCTGGAGCCGCTCGAGCTCGCCGCGATTGGGGTCGGGTTGCGGGTCGCCCGGGAAATCGTGAGCGATCTCAAGCGGATCGCGCCGTCCGCGCCCCTGACCGCCCGCCGCATGGTCCCCCTTCCGGATCGGAACCTCGAGCAGCGCATCGCCGTGACGGTCGATGGAAGCGGGGACGTACTCGACACCGCAAGCCCTAGGCTTCAATCTCTGCGCCGTGAAGTGCACGCCGCCCGCGAGCGCATCGTCCGTAAGCTCGACGCGATCCTTCGCAGCGTGGAATCATCGGCCGTTCCGGCCGGCGCGAGTGTCACCATGCGCGAGGGGCGCTACGTGATTCCGGTGCGACGGGATTCGCGACAGCGCCCCGACGGCATCGTGCACGATGAGTCCGGAAGCCAGGGGACGCTCTTCATCGAACCAACCGCGTCGATCGAGTTGGGGAACGCACTCCGCGCGGCGGTGGTGGATGAGCAGCGCGAGGTTCTCCGCGTCCTCCGGGAACTGACGGACCTGCTCCGGCCCCACCGGCTCGATCTCGTCGCTGGGTCGTCGCTCTGTATTGGGGTGGATGATCTGGTGGCCCGGGCCCGGTACGCTGTGGCGTCAGGCGGAGAGGTCCCCCAGCTCGCATCGGCGGGCGGGACGCTACACCTCCGGCACGCCCGTCATCCACTCCTGCTTGCCCGGGTCAAGGCCGTGGTGCCGTTTGACCTCGAACTGGGCTCCGCCGAACGTACGCTTCTCATCAGCGGACCGAACACGGGTGGAAAGACGGTGCTCCTGAAGACGATCGGCTTGGCCGTTGCATTGGTGGCCAGCGGCATCGTTCCGCCGATCGGGGCGGGCTCGGTGGTCCCCTGCGTCGGCCGGCTGTATGCGGATATCGGCGATCATCAATCGATCAACGCCGATCTGTCCACCTTCAGCGCCCATGTCGGGACGCTCCGCCAGGTCCTCGATGCAGCTGACGATGCCACGCTGGTGTTGCTCGATGAGGTGGGCAGCGGCACCGATCCGGCCGAAGGAGCCGCGCTTGCCGCCGCGGCGCTGATGACGCTCACCACCCGGCGGGCCCGCACCGTGGCCACCACGCACCTCGGCGCGCTGAAGAGCCTGGCGTCCGAAGTTCCGGGCGTGGTGAATGGGTCGTTGGAATTCGACGCCGCTTCCCTCGCGCCCACGTTCCGCTTTCAGAAAGGCGTCCCGGGCCGCTCCTACGGCCTGGCAATTGCCCGGCGGCTGGGCGTCCGGCCCGACGTGCTCGCGTTGGCGGAACAGAACCTCCCCGAGGCCCACCGCACCCTCGACGCCCTGTTGGAGAAGGTCGAACGACGGGCCCAAGTGTTGGAGCGACAGCAAACCGTGGTCGACACCAGGCTCGCCGAATCCGAAGCCGAAACGGCCCGGCTCCAGGCTCAAAGTGAAGCGCAGGAGGTCCGCGAGCGCGAACTGCGCCGGGTCGAAAAAGACGCAGACCGACGCGGCCGCGAAGCCGCGAGAGAGTACTTGTTGGCCGCACGAGCGACAGTCGAAGGGGCGCTGGCCGCGGCCAAAGGCGTAGTGGATGAGGCCTCCGCACGGGAAGCCCGGCGCCTTGTGGAGGCGGGCGTCCAAGCGCACGCGGCCGCCCTCGATGAGTTGGAAGCCACCCCAGGCGAAACCCCCGATACCGCTGCCTCGCCAAGGGTCGGCCGGCGAGTCCGCACCGCCGCCGGGGCCACGGGCACCGTGCTCGAAGTGCGCGGTGACGGGAAGTTGGTCGTGGCGGCGGGAGCCCTTCGACTGATCGTTTCCTCCACCGCGGTGGAGGTGCTTGGCCCAGCTCCGGCGACGAAGCGCCCGCGCCGCGACGCGGGAGCGTCAATGCCAGGACCGGACGCCCCGGTCGAAGTCGATTTGCGCGGACTGCGGGCCGACGAAGCCGAGGCCACGACCATCGCCGCGTTGGATGCGGCCGTGTTGGCCGAACATGCCCAGCTGCGGATCATTCACGGAATGGGCACCGGCGTAGTCCGGGACGTGGTGCGTCGAATTGTCGGCGGAGACCGACGCGTCGCCCGGTACGATTTCGCTCCCCGCAATCTTGGTGGCACCGGCGTGACGATCGTAGAGTTTCGCGGATGAGTCTGATTCCCGACGATGTGATCGAGCAAATCCGCGATAGCGCGGACCTCGTCGAGATCATCAGCGAGACGGTGCCGCTCAAACGCACCGGCGCGGACTATCGTGGTGGCTGTCCGTTTCATGGCGGCACCCACCGGAACTTTGCGGTGATCCCGAAAAAGGGGATGTACTACTGCTACGTCTGCCATGCCGCCGGCGATGTCTTCACGTATCAGATGAAGCGCTACGGTATGGACTACCCAACCGCCGTGCGTGAAATCGCCCGGCGGGTCGGGATTGTGATTCCGGAGCGGTCGGAGCGCGAAGGCCCCGATCCGCGCGAGCCGCTCTATTCGGCGACCGCACTCGCGCAGGAGTGGTTCGCGGTCCAGCTCCGGGAACTCCCTGAGGCTGAAGCGGCGCGGCAGTATCTCGCGACGCGGGATATTCCGGCGGACAAAGCGGCCGAGCATGGACTGGGATACGCCCCAAAGACGACCGCCTTTCTCGAGGCGATGAAGCGCCTTGGCGTGGCAGAGCAGACCCAGCTCGAGGCCGGCCTCTTGCACCGGCGAGACGACGGATCGGTCGCACCCCGGTTTCGCGGCCGCCTACTCTTTCCGATCCATGATCTCCGCGGGCGAGTCGTGGGCTTCGGCGGGCGGTTGTTGGGACCGGGCGAACCCAAGTATCTCAATTCACCCGAGACGCCGATCTTCCATAAAGGCGGCATGCTCTACAACCTGCACCACGCGAAGCACGCCATTCGGAAGGCGGAGGCCGTGATCGTCGTCGAGGGCTACTTCGACGTCCTCCGCCTTGTCCTGGCCGGCATCGACCATGTGGTCGCTCCGCTGGGTACCGCGCTCACGGCGGAACAGGCACCGTTGCTGAAGCGTTTCGCCGCGACTGTCGTGCTCCTCTACGACAGCGATCAAGCGGGTTTGAAGGCGACGTTCCGGGCCGGAGACGAAGCGCTTCGCCATGGCCTGCGAGTGCGAGTTGCGACCCTGCCGCCCGGCGAGGATCCCGACACCCTCGTGCAGCGAGGCGGCGCGAAGGCGATCGAGCCGATTCTACGGGATGCGATGGACATTCTGGAACGAAAGATTCAGTTGCTGGAGCGCCGAGGGTGGTTTGAGGGCGTTGAGCACCGGCGGGAATCACTCGATCGCTTGTTGCCCACCATTCGGGCCGCGAGTGACCCGATTGCTCGAGACCTGTATCTGGCGCGGGTGGCGGAGCGGGTTGGAATCTCCCGTGAGGTGCTGGAGCGGGAGTTGAATAGCCACCCCGAACCGCGCGCAGTGGCGCCGGCAGCTCCGCTGCCGGTGCCGAGCGGCCGACCGCCCGCGACGAAACAACGACGGCCCGGTGCGGGCGTGGAGGAACGGTTGCTCCGGATTCTGCTCGCGGCGCCAACCTGGCGCCAGCGCGCGGAAGAGCAAGTCGGACCGGAGCGATTCGACGTGCCCGCGTTCCGCACCATCTTCGAGGCGCTCGTGCGCCGCTCGGCGACCGAGTCACTCGATGATGTCGCGGGGACGCTCGGACCCGAGGTCCGTGCGGTCTGGGATCGGTTGGCGGACCGCCCCGGCGATCTGGCCGGCTTGGATCTCGACGCGGAATTCCTGGGCTCGGCCCAAGCGCTGGCTGAGCGAGCGAACTACCGAACGATTTGGGCCATTCGAGATTTGACTGAACGGCGCCGCCGGATCGCGGAACTTCCGGCGGCGGCGCGCGAGCGCATTTTTTATTGGAAGCAGGCGGAGCAAGCGCGCCGCCGACATTCATCCCGGCCTGAAGCAGGCTATTCGACGGAGGACTGAGGACGCATGCATCCCCATCTCGCATCACTGCTCGATCTGCAATCCAAAGACGTCGCGTTGCTCGCCGCGGATCACCAGCTCGACGATCTGCTCCGTGAACGGGAGGCCCTCGACCAAGCGGTTCAACGAGCCAAGGCCGAGGTAGACCAGTGTGACCGGGCCTGGCGCGACGGGGTCAAGTTGCGCGAAGAGCTGGAACTCAAGATCGAGAGTTTCCGGACCATCCAGGAGCGGCGGCGCCAGCGGATCGAGCAAGTGCGCGGCGCTCGCGAGGCGCAGGCGCTGATGACGGAAATTGACCAGGCGCGCTCGACGATGGCCAAAGAAGAGAACGATTGGCTCAACTCGGCCGAGCGGGTGAATCAACTCGAAGCGAAGTTGCAAGAAGCGGGGGCTCGGGCCACGGCGTTGGAAGAAGAGCAACGCGAGGCGCGGGCGACGCTCGAGGCGCGGCGATCGGCGGTCGATGCGGAGCGGGCCGCGGCGGCCGGGGCTCGAGAGAAGAGCGCGACGGAGGTAGAGAAGAGCCTACGCATGCGGTATGACCGGCTCCGGAGCAACCGCCGCGGCTCCGTAGTCGTGTCGCTGGCCGGAGTTGCCTGCAGCGCCTGCTATACCCAAGTGCCGATGAGCCGGCGCAACCAAATCCTCATGGGCTCCCTGATCGATGGGTGCGAAGCGTGTGGGGTACTGCTGTACGCGGGTGGTCCCTCGGAATGATTGCGATCCCAGCGCCGCGTTGGGTCGTGGCACCAATCCCCGAGCCGGCGGTCACGGAACAGCTGGCCCGGGAGCTCAATCTCCCGCGCGCCCTTGCCGCAGTGCTCGTACAACGGGGCTTTACCCAGCCGGACCGCGCTCGCTCGTATCTCCGACCATCCCTTGCCGAACTCAGCGATCCCTTCGCGCTGGATGGGATGTCCGCCGCGGTCGGGATCATTTCGGGTGCTGTCCAACGCGGCGAGACCATCTTGGTGCATGGCGACTACGACGTTGACGGGCAGTGCTCGACCGCAATATTGACCCGCACGTTGCGCCAGGCCGGAGCTTCCGTCGTTGCCTTCGTGCCGCATCGCCTGCGCGACGGGTATGACTTCGGTCCCGCGGGCCTGGCGCGCGCCCAGGAATGTGGCGCGGCGCTCATCATCACCGCCGATTGTGGCATCACCGCCGTAGACACCGTGGCGCAGGCCAATCTCGCGGGGATTCGCGTCGTGGTGACGGACCATCATTTGCCGGGTCCGGTCGTCCCGTCGGCCGCCGCCATCATCGATCCGCAGCTTCGCGCTGATCCCGGGCCGGCCGGTGTGCTGTGCGGCGCCGGGATTGCGTGGAAGCTCGTGCAGGCGCTGGCCCCGGTGCTCAAACTGCCGGCCGCCTGGCCGCTCTATCTCTTGGACCTGGTGGCGCTCGCCACGGTGGCCGATGTCGTGCCTCTCACGGGTGAGAACCGGATCTTAGTTCGCCACGGCCTTCGCCTGATGCGGGCGAGCCGGTGGATCGGCTTGCAGGCACTCATCGAGGCCTGCGGAATGTCGGGTCGCGATATTCGATCGGGGCAGTTGGGGTTCATCCTCGGGCCCCGGCTCAACGCGGCCGGCCGGATCGGCGATGCGAAGGACGGCCTTCAATTGCTCCTGACGGAAGATCCCGCCGAGGCAGCCGTCCTGGCGGAGCGCTTGGAGCAGCTGAATACGTCTCGTCAGGCGCTCGACCAGCAGATTCTCCTGGACGCGATCGAGCAGGTCGAGACCGATCCCGCCTTCGAGTCAAGCCCAACCCTGGTACTCGGCGCTGATGGTTGGCACCCCGGTGTGGTCGGCATTGTCGCGTCCCGCATCGTGGAACGTTACGGCCGTCCGACGTTCCTCGTCGGGTTCGAGGGGGAAATCGGGAAGGGGTCGGGACGGAGTATCTCGGGGTTCGATCTGCACGCGGCGCTGCAGTCGTGCGGCGATCTACTGGAGCGGTACGGAGGGCACCGAATGGCGGCGGGCCTCACGGTCCGGCGGAATCAATTTGAGGCGTTTCGCGAACGGTTCCGCGAGGTCGCCAGCCGCACCTTGGGTCCGAGCGACCTGGGCCCCGAACAGCGCGTCGATCTCGAGCTGTCCCTTGAAGACGCCCACGATGATTTGGAGCGGCTCTGTCGCCATCTCGAGCCTTGCGGGAGCGGCAATCCGTCGCCCGTGTTCGGCGTACGCGGGGCCCGATTCGCCGGATGGTCGGTGATTGGCAACGGCCATCTCAAAGGCAACCTCGAGCAAGGTGGGAGGCGGCTCGCCGCGATCGGGTTCCAGCTCGCGGACCGGGTTCCGTGGCTCGGCACCGAGCCGGTGGACGTCGCATTTCGCTTGGAGCGCAACGAATGGCGCGGGACCAGCAGTCTCCAAGCCCGTCTCGTGGCGCTGGCTCCACATCAACCCGCGCAGGCGGCTTCCGCGGCGTGATCCGTATTACCGGTGGAACCTTCCGGGGTCGCCGGCTTCAGGTGCCGGACGATCCGAGGGTTCGGCCGACCGCGGAACGCGTGCGGGAGGCCTGGATGAGCATCGTGGCCTCGCGGCTGTCGGGGGCACGGGTGCTTGATCTCTTTGCCGGTTCGGGCGCCCTTGGCCTCGAGGCGCTGTCGCGCGGCGCCACCTCGGTTACTTTCGTTGAACTTTCACCTCGAAGTCTGCGAGCCCTCCATGACAACGTGCGCTCGCTCGGTGTCGACTCCTCCGTGACGATTCATCGAACGGACGCGGTCCGGTACGTCGAACGGTTGGAAGAACGAGCCTTTGACGTGGCGTTCGCCGACCCTCCGTATACTATCGAGGCTGGGGCCACCTTGGTGGAGCGCTTCCAGCAACGGCCGTTTGCCACGATCCTGGGAGTGGAGCACTCCGCCGACCGACCGCTCCCAGGAGGTGACACTCGACGTTATGGCGACACTGCGCTTACCTTTTGTGTTGCCCCATGACACGCATCGCGATCTATCCCGGTTCCTTTGACCCGCCTACCCGCGGCCATGAAGACCTCATGCGGCGTGCCCTCGCCTTGGCCGATCGCGTCGTTGTGGCGGTCGCGGTCAATCCGAACAAAACGCCACTTTTTTCGGTCGCGGAGCGGCTGGACCTGCTCCGGGCCACCGCGGGTCCGGACTCCCGCTTCCAATTCGATGCGTTCGAAGGCCTCCTCGCCGAGTATGCGAAGACGGTGGGCGCCTCGCTGCTCATTCGGGGGCTGCGGGCCGCCGGCGACGTGGAATACGAATTTCAGATGGCATTGCTCAACCGCCAACTGCACCCGGGACTCGAAACCGTTTTTCTTCCGCCGGCATTCGATCTCACCCATATCAGTTCCAGTTTGGTTCGGGAAGTGGCCCGCTACGGTGGCGATGTGAGCCGCCTGGTGCACCCCACGGTTTCAGCCGCCCTTCGGGCGCGGTTCGCTCGATGAGCGAATTTCGCGCAATGTTGATCAAGCGAGCCAAGGCGCGACAGGTGCGGATCGCGTTCGCGGAGGGCGATGATCCCCGAGTGCAGGAGGCGGCGGCCCGGCTCCGATCGAGCGGGGCGGTAGAGCCCATTCTGGTCGGCGGGCCCGAAACGAATCCGGCGGCGCACCCGCGGCTCAAAGAGGTGGCAGAGCTCCTTCGGGCGCGGAATCCCGAGCGGGTCCGGGATGGGATCGATGCCTTGGACCAGGCATCCGACCCCCTCCGGTTCGCATTGGGATTGGTGGCCCTCGGCGGTGCGGAGGGCTGTGTCGCGGGCGTGGACTATGCCACATCCGATATCCTCCAGGCTACGCTCTGGGCGATCGGGATTCGGGCGGGCGTCGAACTCGCGAGCGCGGCACACTATCTCGTCTTCGCGGATGACCGGGTCCTGACCTTCACCGACTGCGCCGTGGTAGTGAGTCCAGATGCCACGACCCTGGCCCAGATCGCGTTGGCGGCCGCGGTGGATCGGCCTCGAGTGGTCGGCGATACGCCTCGGGTCGCGTTTCTGACACCACGGGCCGAGACGCCGGAAGCCGAGGCACTGGCCCCCGAGGTTCGCCGCGCGATGGAACTGTTCCACGACCTCGCTCCGGGCATTTTAGCTGCCGGGCCGGTCGAGGCCGACGTCGCCTTGGTTCCGGAAATCGCAAATCGGCGCACTCCGCTGTCTTCGCTCGGGGGCCGGGCCAACATTTTGGTGTTTCCCTCGCTCGAAGTGGGGAGTATCGCCTGCCAGTTGGTGCAGCGGTTGGCGGGGGCCCAGGCGCTGGGGCCCGTCCTGCAAGGATTGGCGAAGCCGGTCTCCGCGCTTTCCCGGGACGCCTCGGTTGATGATATTGTGGATGTGGCCGCCATGGTCGCGTTGCTCAGCGGTTCGGCGAGTACCTGAGGGAGGGTTGCATGGGGTTTACCAAGACCGCTAAAGGGGCAGGGGTCGTGGTCGTTAGCATCGAGGGACAACTGATTGTCGGAAACCGACAAGAGCTGAAAGCGCTCATTCAGGAGTCACTCGATCATGGCGATCGCAAGTTCCTGATCGACTGCACCCGTACAGGATACATCGACTCATCGGGCCTCGGCGCGCTGGTCTCGATCGCGAAAAAGGTCCGAGAAGCCACCGGCGAGCTGCGGCTCGCCGGTCTCAACAACGATCTCCGATCGCTGTTCGAACTCACCAAGCTCGACACGTTGTTCCCGATTTCGCCGACGCCGGACCAAGCGCTCCAGGGCTTTTAGGAAGCGACAGTGGCGTCGGCGCTGTGTCTCTGCGTTCGCCGCAGCCTACCAGCGGAGCCGTCCTCGCGCGTCTTCCTCTCGCTCGACATGCCGAGCGATGTTGGTCTCGTGGAAGAAGCAGTGGAACTGCTGAACCGTCACTGCTTCGCCGGACGTACGCCGCCACCCTCGGCGCGGACCCAATTCCGGCTGCGCGTGGCCCTCGCCGAGGCGCTCGCCAACGCCATCCAATTCGGGAATCAGTCCGATCCGGCCAAGCGGGTCCGGATCATCGCAGAACTCATCTCGGATGAAATTCGGCTGGGTGTGTCGGACCAAGGGGTGGGGTTCGATCCATCCCGCGTGCCCGAGCCCACGAGCCCGGAATCCCTCGAAGGCGAGTGCGGTCGTGGACTGTTCCTCATTCGTCATCTCGTGGACCGACTGGAATTCAACGATCAAGGGAATACGATCTGGATGACGCTGCCGCGCTCGTGACCCGGCTCGACCAGGTTCTCGAGTCCCTCCGCCGTATCACCGACTCTCAGTATCGCGTCTGGCGCGTCGACGGGGCGGAATTGGCTCCGGTGGGCGATCCCGAACCGTCTTGGCGTCTGCCGGTTCCGGGGCGCGCCGGACGCCAGTCCACGCCCGATGGCGAGTCGTGGTTTGCCCCATTGCCGGTGCCCGAGGACCATTGGCTGGAGATTATCGGCCTTCCCGCGGAGTCCCGCACCGGACGCGTTCGCGCGATTCTCTCCCTCGTCGAGTTCGTGCTGGGCACGGAACGCGAAACGGCCCGGCTCAGTCAAGAGTTGGCGAGCCGGTACGAGGAAATCGATTTACTCTACACGATTAGCGAAATCCTCGGACGGACCGTGAACCTGGGGGAGGCGGCTCGCACCATCGTACACGAGGTCAGTAGCATCGTCGGCGCGAAGCGAGCGTCGATCATGGTCTACGACGAAGCCCTCGAGGCGCTCCGGACGGTCGCCGCACTGGGATTTGAAGAGGGGCGCGACACCGTGGTGCCGATTGGAGATGCCGTGTCGATTGCGGCGCGAGTGTTCCGTGAGCACCGTCCGCTCGTTGGTGGCGCGGCCCCGGACCATGTGGATGGTATCCGCGGCGGTGTTCGCGGCTACCTCGGCGAGTCGTTCATGAGCATCCCGATTTCGTACGCCGGATCCGGCGCACCGGCCCGCTGCGTCGGCGTCATCAATCTCACCGACCACGCTCGCGGCGACCGCTTCACACCCGGCGACCAAAAACTGGTCGCGGCCATCGCGAACCAAATCGGGGCGGCGATCGAAAACGTTCGGTTGGTGGACCTCGATCGCGCCCAGGAACGATTGCGCCAAGAGCTCGCTCTGGCGCATGACCTCCAGCTCAAGCTGCTGCCGGATCCCTCGGTCTTGCAGGACGACGCGGAGGTCGCAGTGCGCTGTCTCTCGGCCGAGTCGGTGGGTGGGGATTTCTACACGTTCGCCCGGCTGGGGCAGGGGTGCGTCGGGGTGATGCTCGGCGACGTGTCCTCCCATGGTCTGTCGGCCGCGCTGATGATGGCCCAAGTGCTCGCGGCCGCTGGTAT
>JANYKV010000168.1 GCA_025358055.1 Gemmatimonadota bacterium | reverse complement strand
CGGAAATCTTGTGCGTGGTCGAGCCCGTAGCCTACCAGAAAAGCCTCCGGCGCTTCAAACCCCACGAATCGAACCTCAGGAATCGGTGCATGCATCGTGGTCTTATCCAATAGGGCACAGACCGCCAATGAGGCTGGCTTTCGACTCCAGAGCAGGCCCAAGAGCCACCGGAGAGTCGTGCCCGTATCGATGATGTCCTCCACCAACAGTACGTGCCGACCGGCGAGGTCGGTTTCAGGGTCGTACAGCAGCCGGACATTCCCACTCGATGTCCTCGCGTTCCCGTACGAGCTCGCGGCCAAGAAATCGACTTGGTGCGGGCGTTCGATTCTCCGGACCAAATCACTCAGGAAGATGAAACTTCCCTTGAGAAGTCCAATGACCAGGAGATCACCCTGCGGGTACGACTGCGTGATCTCGGTCGCGAGCTGTTCGACGCGCGCCCGGATCGTCGTTTCATCAAACCTGACGGAGCGAAGTTCACGCCCGTCCGTTCTCCGTACGATTGCCGGCGAGCTCAACATCGATTCGCAGCCCCTCCACTCCCTCAACCGGAGCCGCGACCGCGGCCCGCGAAACCCCGGGAACCCACACCACCGTTCCGTGAATGTCCTCGACGACAAGCCAGCCGGTGCGTTCAGAGCGGGAAATGCGCTCGTCCTGCATACAGCGCACCACCAATCGTCTTCCGGGGGCACCTAGGGGACGAATTCGGTCGCCCGATTGCCACGAACGCAGGCGATATGCCCCAGGGGTGACCCACACTCCCCACGCGTTGCGTCCCTCCTGGACCGCGGCCACCCCGGCGCCCCAACGGACACGCCACCGCCCGACCACAAGTTCGCCCTGGTCACCCTCGATCGATCGGGCCGGTACCTCCGCCCTCGTTTCCGGCCGGATCAAGCGGAGTCGATCGAACGAGAGCTCGGCGATCCATCCGGCGCCCAATTCCACCTGACTGCCACTTCGGCCGCGTTTGATGAGGCCGAGGATCTGATCTGCACGCCGCGTGCCGAGCGTGCACCCGACCCGGCGCCCAAGCGCCCCGAGAAGGCACCGAAAGACAGACGAATCATACTCCCCCAGTCGGGTCGCAGCAACGGAAACACCCGCCGGCTCCCGCCGCACTGCAATCTCTCGGATACTCTCAAGGAGGTGGTCCCAGGCCAGACGGTGGTCCGCGGCTTGTGCGGCGCCACGTTGCAACCGGGCATCCAGGTCGCCCCACCGGGATCGCAGCGCCGGCAGCACCTCGGACCGGAGCCATGACCGCGTGAAACGGGGGTCCGCATTGGCTGGGTCTTCCCACGGCACCCACCCCCGCTTGTGGAGGTGGGCGTGGAGCTCGCTTCGCGAATACGGCAGAACGGGCCGAACAACGAGCCCATTTTGTGCCGCCATGCCTGCCAAACCAGCGGGGCCAGAACCGGCCAGGAATCGCATCAAGAGAGTCTCGGTTTGGTCCTCCCTGTGGTGGCCCGTCAGGATTGCCGACGCCCCGAACTCTCTCGCCGCAGCGCGAAGCCACCGATACCGCGCGCGCCGAGCCACGGTCTCCGTGGCGTTCGGTCCGAGGGCCAAGCCGCCCACCGTACAGTCGAGTCCGAGCCGTTCGGCCAGGGCTTTGACGCCGGCGGCGACTCGGGCACTCTCAGAATGGATGCCGTGGTCGGCATGCGCAATCACCAGGCGATGCCGAGGCGACCCGTTGACCTCGAGCAGAAGGCTCAGGAGGGCGAGCGAATCCGGACCGCCGGAAACCGCAATCAAGATCGGGCCGGACGGGAGCTGGAACGAGGCGAAGTGGCGGGTGAATCGTTCCTCGAGGGTCATGATCCCTCGAACGGCTCCATATGCACCAGCACGTCCTCCACCGCCGGCACGGTCCGTCGAATCGCGCTCTTCACCCGCCCGCTGAGAATGTGGGCGTCGTGCAACGACATTGCGGGGTCCGCTTGCACGTGCAGATCGACGCGGTAGCGAGCGCCCAGCTTCCGAACCTTGAGCTTTTCAATGGCTCGTACTCCTTCGACCGTCGTCGCGGAGGTCCCGACCCGGCCAATGAGGGCCTCGTCGGGAGCCCGATCCATCAACTCCGCGACAGCGGGCCGGAGAATACGGACGCCGTTCACCACGACGATCACAGCGGCCAACAGCGCGGCATAGTCGTCCGCGGACTCCCATCCTTTCCCGCCGATCAGGGCCACGCTGATACCCACGAACGCCGCCGAGGAGGTGATCGCGTCGCTCCGGTGATGCCACGCATCGGCCGCTACAGCGTTGCTTCCCACCTCGGATGCCGCGCGAATCACTTTGCGGAACAAACGCTCTTTCAGGATTACAATGACGACGAGAACCAATAGCGTGAAGGGGGCCGGCGCATGGTGGGGCGTGATGATTTCCCGAACGGCCTCGATACTAATGCCGAACGCTGCGGCGATGAGCATGAGCCCGACGATCGCGGAGGCCAGGGATTCGGCCCGCCCGTAACCGAATGGATACGAGTCGTCGGCCGATCGCGAGGCAATGCTCAATCCACTCCAGACCACGAAAGAGCTGAAAATGTCGGCGAGGGACTCGATCGCGTCGGCGATGAGCGCATAGGAATTTCCCAGAATGCCCGCCAGTAGCTTCACCACCGTCAGCACCGCGTTCACGACCAACCCGACCTGGGCCAGCCGGATGCCACGAGCCACTAGTGAGTGTTGCGCAACAACCGGTGGACGGGTCACGAGGTCACTCCGGAACGGCGGCGGCCTTGAGGTGACGTTCGAAGAGCTCATAGATCCGGCGATACTCGTCAGCCCATGAATCGGGGCGAAGGAACCCATGATCCTCGACCGGATAGACGGCGAGCTCCCAATTCTTCTTCCCCAACTCGATCAACCGCTGGGTCAGACGCACAATGTCCTGAAAATGTACGTTGTCGTCCACCATGCCGTGCGCCATCAGGAGCGGGCGGTTGAGTCCTTCCGCGAAATAGATTGGCGAGGACTGCCGGTAGGCCAGCGAGTCGTCTTGAGGTTCGTTGAGAATCGCGGCGGTGTATGAGTGATTGTAGTGCGCCCAATCCGTCACGCTCCGCAATGCCGCGCCCGCCCCGAACGACTTGCCTTCCGTGAAAAGCGCCATGAGGGTGATAAAGCCGCCATAGCTCCCACCGTAGATGCCGATGTGTTCGGGAGCGACGCCAAAGTTTTGCTGGAGGTATTTCGATCCATCGACCTGGTCCTGGAGATCCCGGCCGCCCATGTGCCGATAAATGGCCGTCCGCCAATCTCGGCCGTATCCGGCGGAGCCCCGGTAGTCGAGGTCCAGGACGACATATCCTTTGGCCGCGAGGAGATGGTGGAACATGTACTCCCGGAAGTACGACGACCAATAGTTGTGCACATTGTGGAGGTACCCCGCGCCATGCACAAAGATCACGCCCGCCCCATTGGAGGTCGCCCCAAAATCCTTGGGACGATAAACCCGAGCCGGCACGCGAACCCCATCCGAGGCGAGCACCCAAACGATCTCCGGCTTGATCCAGGTCCTTTGCATCCAGTCCGGGCTCGGCGAGGTGGTGATTTGAGAGGCTGCGGCGCCCGCGCGCGCTGCTTGCAGGAAGAGTTCAGGGGGCCGGTTCGCCACCGAAAAGAGATCAGCCATCCAGCGCCGATCCGGAGACAGCACAATCGCGTGCCCCCCCGCGGCCCGAGTCAGCCGCTCCCCGCCTCCCTGCCCCCCATCGAGCGGGAGCAATGAAAAGTGCCGCTCGAACGGTGAGACTTCGCTCGTATGCAGCGCGAAATGGGTCCGATCCGGGGTGAGCTCCGCTTGGAGGACCTCCCACTTTCCTCTAGTGCGTTGCACCCGATGTCCGCCCTCTGCATCCATAGTGTACAGATGGGCCCAGCCATCTGCCTCGGAGACCAGCCAAACTCCCCGGTCTCCGGGCAGCCACCCACCACAGCCCGAACACGGGCCATCGACCCACGCCGTATCGCGGAGAACATCCACCGAGGAAACCTGGGCGGACTCGGCGTCGAGACGGAGCACGTGGCGCGTGGTATAGTCGCGCGTGAGGGCCCACAACAAGGCGGAAGATCCGGCATCGTTCCAGCCCAGGGAGAACAGCGCGGCGAAGACGTTCGCGCTGTCGTTCGGCAACGGATGAACCCATTGCATCTTGCCGCTGGCCACGTCGAGCAGCCCGACTCGCTGTTTCGTTCGGCGGTCTCCGACCTTAGAGCGGGACTCGTGCTCCTCGGTGTATCCGCTCCGCGTCACGTACTGCGGAATTTTTACAGTCTTCTCCTCGGATTTCCCGGCGGTGAGGACCAAGACCTTTCGACCGGTCGGCGCCGGGACCAAATCCACGACCACCTCGTCACGATCGAGGTTCATCGGCTTCGCCTTCCCGGCAGCCAGCGCCTCCCGTTCGGCGCGGGCGATACTGTCCCGGCCAATTTGATCCTCCACCGCGCCGATCAAGCGCCGCTGCTCGGTCTCCACGAAGCCCCGCTGGCCGTCTGCTTTTTTCGCCGAGTCCGGGGCCGGCCCCGGACGAATGTCAGTGAGTTGTCGAACGGCACCACTCCCGAGTTCCAAGGCGAAAACATTATTGTCGCGGCTAAAGAACAACCGTTTGCCGTCCCGGTCGAACGTGAGCGGAGTTTCAATCGCGGTGGTTTCCGTCAGCCGCTTCGCGGTCCCGGAGGGGAGCGCGATCAAATAGAGGTCGCCATTGTGGGAGACGGCCCGAAACGCTCGATCAGGACTCGACGGGCCAGCAGCGAGCCAGGGGCCCGCTGAATCGGCTTGAACCGCCGAGAGGAGCTCGGGCACCGCCCCGCCTTCCGCACGCACTCGATACAGGCGTTGCGGTTGGTTCCACACGGCACCGGCCGCAAGCCAGTGGAAGTAGATCCACTGGCCGTCCGGAGTCCACCGAGGGTCGGTTGGTGCTTTTCCGATGATTTCGAATCCGCGCATGATCCAGGGAATCGACAGGGTCGAAGCGGGTCCGGCCTGACCGGCCAGCCGGTGTACGCATCCGAACAGGAGGAGCACGCGCACGGGGCCGAATGGGCGCAATTGCTTCAGTTTCATGGAGACAGACGCTCCCGAATCCAATGGTTTTCTTGCCCATGCCGATACTGGACCCGATCATGGAGGCGGCTCGGTCGACCCTGCCAGAACTCCACTTCATCGGGGCGCAACACGTACCCACCCCAAGCGGGTGGCCTGGGGACCGGCGTCCCTTCGAACTGCGCAGTGACGCGCGCTACCTCGGCCTCGAGCTCAGACCGACCACCAAGTACGCTACTCTGCCGTGATGCCCAGGCACCGAGCTGACTCCCTCGGGGTCTGAGACCGAAGTATCGAGACGATTCTTCCGGGGACAGCCGTTCGATTCGACCGACCACTCGCACCTGCCGTTCCAGTTCGGGCCAATAGACGACGAGCGCGGCCTGCGGGTTCGCCGCGAGCTCTTGGCCCTTCCGACTCTGATAATTCGTGTAGAAGTGAAACCCGCGCGCATCGACACCTTTCAAGAGAACGACCCGCGCGGATGGTCGTCCCTCGGGGGTCGCGGTGGCGAGCGTCATCGCGTTCGGCTCAAGGAGGGTGGCTCGCTCGGCGTCGGCAAACCACCGCGCGAACTGCCGCATGGGGTCTGGATCGGCGATGGACTCGTCGAATGCCGCGAGGGCATACTCCCGGCGAAGATCAGCCAACGACCCATCCGTCATAGCACAGAGCGCGCGGGGAGAATCGCTCCCCGACAGGGCCCGAAGCCGATGTGCATCCATCCCTCTCGTTCACACCCTCCACGGAGGGTGACCTCATCGCCATCTTCGAGGGCGCGCCGAGTTTCGCCCGTGGGGAGCTCGATCGGCTCTGAGCCGCGCCAGGTGAGTTCGAGCAGGCACCCACGCTCCGATCGCTCCGGGCCCGAGACGGTACCGCTGCCGAGGAGATCCCCCGTCCGCAGATTGCAGCCTCCACTCGTGTGGTGGGCGAGGAGTTGGCCCAACGTCCAATACATATTGAGGAAGCGGCCTCGACTCACGAGTGCTGGAGGCAGCCCCGCTGCCCGCATTGCTGTCGTCGAGAGAACCACCTCGAGCGTGATGTCCACGCCCCCGCGTTCCCGAACCACCGGAGCGTCGAGATACGGCAATGGGGCGGGGTCATCAGTCGGTCGAAGAGCGGCTGGGGCGCGAAACGGGGCCAGCGCTTCCATCGTCACCACCCAGGGCGAGATGGTCGTAGCGAAGCTCTTTGCCAGAAAGGGCCCCAGCGGTTGGTACTCCCATCTTTGAATGTCCCGGGCGGACCAGTCGTTGAGTAACACCAAGCCGAACAGATGATCGTCCGCCTCGGCGATTGGCACCGAAGTGCCCAAGGGATTCTCGAGGCCCACCAAGGCACCAATCTCCAACTCATAGTCGAGGAAGCGGGACGGCCCGAAGGTAGGTGCCGGCAGCTGATCGTCCTTGAGCTGGCCCGACGGGCGGCGCACCGGGGTCCCGGACGCGACGATCGACGAGGCGCGCCCGTGGTATCCGACGGGAACGTACTTGTAGTTCGGCATCAGGGGCTGATCCGGCCGGAGCATCCGTCCCACGTTCGTAGCGTGGTAGATCGACGCGTAGAAATCCGTGTAGTCCCCGATGGTGGCCGGCAGGTGCATGTCGGCCTCCGCCATCGGAACCAGGAGGCGATCACTGGGCCGCTTGGCGCGGGGGCTTGCCTCTCGGAGGAGAGTGCTGAGGCGTTGCCGAAGCCCACTCCATGCGTCGGGACCCAACGCCATGAATGCATTCAACGAGGGAGTGCGACACGCCTCGATGGCCGGTGAAGACAATCCCTGCAAATGCCCGGAGTCCGCCGTACCAGGCAGGTCCAGAATGTGGGAGCCGATCGCCACACCCAGGCGCGCGGGGCTCGAGTCACCGCGCCGTTGAAACACGCCGTACGGAAGGTTTTGAATCGGAAAGTCGGTGCCCGGTTGATTCGCCGAGACGACCCACGATCGGAGCGCGGGGTCGTGGGTGTCGTTGAGCAAATAGGTCATGACGCTCCCACACCCAGGAGGTCATCCATTGGTTCTCGGAAGGAACATGAGCCGAATCCATGGAAGAGCTGCTGACGCGTCGTTTCGAGCAGGGCCGCGCTCCAACGTTCATCGCGCCAGGTCAGTTGCGTATCGTCTACACCGAGCGTATGTGGATCGCGCTCGACCAATAGCGCCTGGGCGACCTCAGGAGAGCCGCCGTTGAGGAGCAAGGCGCTCGTCAACAGCACGTTCAGATACCCGAACATGGCTGTGCAGGCGCTCTCCGGAGCATACGTCAGGGGATATGATCCGCGCAGCGAATGATGAAGGCCAGCGGTCGCTTTGAAGGCAACGCGATGCGCGGCTAAGGCGGCCAGCATCCGAAGCACCTGTTCCGGCGAAGGAAACAGTTCCGGCGTGGTGCCGCCAGTCCGAATTTTCGCACACCCTCCGGCGTCTTTGATCGCTTGGACGAGGGGCTCCGGGTCGATGGATACAGGGATCTCCACGTAGCGCAGGAAAGGCCCTGACAGCAATGGCAGCGTCGCGCGGATCGGTCCCGCCGAAGCGGCCTTGAACTCGAATGCGTCGACGATGAGGTGCGGAGTGTAGCGCTGATTGAACGCCCGCACCTGGTCCAGCTCGACGGTAACGTTCCCTGCGGCCACTGCGCTCACCTGCCAATGCGGCGCCGGGCGCCCGCCCATGAAATAGCCCACCGCCTCGCGCCCGAACTCATCGAGCCGACTCACCGCCACCACAAAGCGGCCCAGAGCCCACCGCTCGGTGGAGTTGTGATATCTCGCGAAGTTCTCGACTGCTTCCGGCATGGACAGACTTGCGGGCGGAAACAAGCCGGCGTAGTCGATCGCACCGCGAAGGATGGTCCGCAACGGTGCCGGGATCAGCTCGGGTGTCATCATGGAGACAATTATCTCTCCCCAAACCCCGGGCGGCAACACCGAAAGAACTCATGCCAACGCCAACTGGCCGTTAACCAAGGCCGCGGGGACTCGCCGCCCATACCAGCCGCTGCAGCACGGTAACGCCGACCAAGGCGGCCATCCCCCAATAGAGAGCCGGGAGACGGTGAGGGAAGAGAAAGAACAGCACGTAGAGGACCACGGTTTCGGTGCCGCCGATGAGACCTCTCGGCATCGTGACTGAAGTGAGCTCGGCCCGAACCACTGCGCCCTGGCCCCTGCGTTCGAGCAGCGCACTCAAATACATCCACGATGCTGCGTTGAGATAGAACGTCCCGAAGAGGACGCCGAGCGCGACCCAGGCGGCGGGCGAGGCGGAGCCGATCGCCAGCCCGATCGGGACCGCGGCGTACACCACGACGTCGAGAAGAATATCCCAATATGCGCCAAGATCCGTTGCTTGATGAGTCGCCCGAGCCACGGCGCCGTCCAGGCCATCCAGAACTCGGTTCAGTCCCCAAAGTCCGAGCCCAAGCCCGTAGAGCCGCAGACCCCCCGCGACCGCGGTAAGGAGGCCGACCCCGAACGCCAGCAGTGAAATTGCGAGCGGATGGACTCGGCCACCAAGAACGCGGACCAGGGGGCTGAGCAATCGATCCTTCAGCGCCCGCAGGTACTCATCAAACACGCTTACTCCAGCGGAAGGATCGCCTCGGCTTCGATCTCAACGAGCAGCTCGGGCGATATGAGCCGGCTGACCTCCACCATCGTGCTGGCAGGGCGGATATCGCTGAAAAACTCGCCGTGCGCCCGCCCGACCTCTTTCCACTGCTCAATATTCGTGACGTAGATCCTGGTGCGGACCACATCAGCCATGGTTGCGCCAGCCCGATGGAGTACGGACTCGATGTTCTTGAGCACTTGGACCGCCTGAGCATACGGGTCCCCGACGCCGACGATGCCCCCCGAAGAGCTGGTTGCGGTGGTGCCCGCCACATGTAAATGGCGACCTACACGGACCGCGCGCGAGTAGCCGACGAGGGCCTCCCATGCTGTCCCGCTGGAGAGATTCTGCCGAGCCATTGCCAGTCGCTTTCGGTTGAAAGGCGGTTTCGCCAACCCGGGAAATCTACTCTGGAAAACCGACCAGGGTCGCTATGGGTCAGAGAACGAAGAGGTAACAATGACGCGGAAGAACTTTCCCATACGAGGTCAAGGCTTCTGGAATGAGGAGAAATTCCGCGCACATTCAATGCGCGAAATCACTTAACTAATACATATCTAAACATAAGACATACAATCGCTTACAGTCTTTGTTGTTTCGTTGATAAATCGACAGCCTCGCCTGGCACACGTCCTGCCTTTGCACTATCCGCAAGTCGCATCCGTTCGCGAAACCAAGCTCTAATAATGAGGATCCTGTGACCGTTGGATTTGCCAACCTCTACGCGCTTCCTGAACCGTTCCACGCCACCGCCGTACGGCGGCGGCAGGAACCGGCGTCGGTGCAGCTGCGGATCCTCCTGATCGAGGACCAGCCAGAGGAGGCACTTCGGCTCCGTCACATGCTCATGCGCACGCGGAATATGAACGTTACGGTCGAGACCGCGGATCGGCTGTACACCGGGATCGAACGGTTAGCCCTGGGTGGGATCGATCTGGTACTCCTCGACCTTGGCCTTCCGGACAGCGAGGGGCTGGAAACATTTACGAGTCTCTCCACCGCCGCCCCTCATCTCCCGATCATCGTCGCGAGTTCCCACTCCGACGAATCCTTGGCAGTGCAAGCGGTACAGCAGGGCGCTCAAGACTACATTGTGAAGGGACATGCCACGCCGGAAGGCCTGGCGCGCTCGATTCGCTGCGCGATCGAACGGAACAACTTCGTGAGCTCGCTCCGCGGCCTGTCCCTCATGGACGAGTTGAGCGGCCTTTTCAACCGCCGCGGGTTTTCCACGCTGGCGGCCGGCCACCTTCGTCTCGGGCAGCGGATGGGGTCTCGCTTCCTCATGATTTTCGCTGACTTAGACGGCTTAAAGCAGATCAATGACACCTACGGCCACCACGAAGGGGACCTGGCCATCATGCAGATGGCCGAGGTTCTGCGGCAAACCTTTCGGCAATCCGATGTGGTGGCCCGATTTGGCGGCGATGAATTCGCCGTCCTCGCACTCGACACGTCCGGTGACGGCGATCGCATCGTCCGATGCCGCTTGGAGCAGAGCTTGGAGAAACTGAACGCGGCACCCGATCGGATGTATCCCCTCTCGTGCAGCCTGGGCATCGTGCCGTTCGAGGCCGGCCCCAATAGTCCGCTCCAGGAAATCATGGCCAAGGCCGACCGTGTGCTGTACGAAAACAAACGCGCCCGCAAACTGGCCATCGCGGGGCAACCGTTGTTGCCCCACTCAGCCTTCCCTCCACTATCGCCCGTCCCGCTCGAGAAAGCCTAGCTCAGTTCTCCAGGAAACCCCTCCCTGCCCTCGCTCTTGCCGGAGCGAGGGTGTCTTTTGTCCCCAGCAAGCCATTCTGCACTTTGATCCGAAGCATGGTCCCTCGTCCCGGGACGCTATGGACGTCGACCGTACCGCCGACTCTTTCAACACTCGTCTTGACTACATCCAGACCAACGCCGCGGCCCGACATATTGGTGACGTTGGCCGCAGTGGTGAATCCGGGAGCGAAGATGAGCCGCAGCACCTCCCGCTCACTCAATCCCCCGGCCTGATCGGCGGTGAACAGGCGGGTTGCGACGGCCTTGGCCCTGAGTTGGCTGGGATCGATTCCCGCGCCGTCATCGGTGATCTCGATATTGACGTGGCCGCCTTCGTCGTAGGCCCGCATGAACAACACGCCTTCCTCAGGCTTCCCCATTGCCACGCGAACGGCGGGGAGCTCGATGCCATGATCGACCGAATTCCGAACGATATGCATCAACGGGTCCTTGATCGCCTCGATGATGGACTTGTCGAGCTTGGTGTCTTTCCCGTCCACTTCAATCCGGACTTGCTTCCGACACGCAAGGGCGAGGTCGCGAACCACACGGGGAAACTTTCCCCACACATTCCCGATCGGCTGCATGCGGGTCTTCAACACGCTACTCTGCAGCTCGTTCGCGATCAAATCCAGGCGCTGGGTCGTTTTGAGAAAAGTGGCTTCATTGCGGGAGGCGGCATACCGGAGGATTTCGTCCCGGACGAGGGCCAACTCAACGACGGAGTTCATGAGGTTGTCCAGTAGCCCCACGTCCACTCGGATCGTGGTGTCGCCGGCGCGAGTATTTTCGCCCTGTGTCGCCAACGCCTCGACCACTGCGCTCGGGGGAACCGCAGCGGTTTGTATCAGAATCTCACCAATGTGCCTCGGGTCACCCCTCCGTTGAAGCTCCGCGGCTTTTTCGACCTGCTCCGGCCGAACGACACCCTTGTCGATGAGCAGATCGCCCATGTTTTTCATCGCTCGGGGAACTTCCGCGCTCGGCGCGCGGTCGGCCAAGGGATCTTCCTGTAACCGCGTGAGAAGGGAGATCAAGCCGCTGCAATTGCCCTCCCCCTCGACGCCCGTGGATTCGATGCGACTGAGGATCTGACGAATGGCGTCAATCAACTTGAGTAACGCGCTGGTGCGCTCCGAATCCAACACTAGGGTGCCATCGCGGAGGAGGGAAAGGAGACTCTCCCCAACGTGGCAGATCCCTCCAAGGTTGCTGAAGCCAAAAAACCCGCAAGTGCCTTTTATCGTGTGGATGGATCGGAAAATACGGGCGAGGAGTTCGCGGTCCCGAGGATGTTGTTCCAGAGTGACTAGGTCACGATCCAACTGGTCCAGAGCCTCGAAACTCTCGACGAGAAATTCCTTGACCAAGTCGCCCGTTTCCTCCATGCCGACCGCCCTCCTGTTGCTACCCCGGCCAACCTCCCTTTGGTGAGACCCACAGGAGCGATTCGACAACCGGGGAACGCCAGGAGCATCGGCAGAACGGGCCGCTGGGTTGAGGATCTGGCTGAGTGCAAGGGTGCGGAATAGCGCCCTAGAGGAGAGAGGGCAAGTCGAAAAACTGTGGCCCAACGCGCCCGCAACCTGTCAGCTCAAGAAATGTCGGGCCCGCTCACCGATGGCACCAACTTCCATGAGGAGCGATTCATGCTCCGAGGTGGGGATTCCAAGGCCCTCTATTGCGATCCCGGGGGACACCTCTCCAACGCCTTCTTGCGGCAATTCCAGGCCCGTCGCCGTGCAGAGTGCCTCGGCTGCCCATACGAGCCGGGTCAGTTGGGCGCCCTCGGCAGGGGCACTATCAGGGTGGTGATGATGCGTAACGGCGGCGATCACCTCCGGGGGAAGGCCCCATCGGCCCAGGAAGAGCCCGCCGATCTCACCATGGTCCATCCCGAGGCGACTTTCCTCAATGCGCCAGGAGGCCTGAAGTTCCGTAGTCACCTCCTCCTGGACTTCCGCGAACTCCGTTCGAAAGAACTGATCCAAGATCAGGAGTCCGACATCGTGCAAGAGACCCGCGACGTAGACGTCGCCGCCGCGACTGCCCGAATGCCCCTGCCCCGGATGCGCAAGGCGTTCGGCAACGAGCCCCACCGCGGCTGAGTGCTGCCAAAAGCGGTGGTGGTCGAGTCCCTGCTGCTCGTGTCCAAACGCCCTAACCACCGAGAGAACAATACAAAGCGACCGAACCTGGTTGAGGCCAAGCCGGTTGATGGCCCCCCCGATATCGGCGATGCGGTCCGGGCCGCGGGAGAATGCGGCCGAATTCGCGGCCCGGAGCAGGCGGGCGGTGAGGGCCGGGTCTCGCTCGATGAGGTTGACGATTTCCCGGGCGCTCACGTTGTCCCGGTCCAGGGCGGCATGGAGCTGAAAGACCAATACCGGAAGGGTCGGGAGTTGTTTCCCCGACTTCAGGAGGTCCTGTAGCCCCATTATGAATGACGTCACGCCGCCCACCAGTAGAAGGCCTGGAGGGAATCTACCATCCCATTGTGCGGCTTGCACATAGCCCGCCTAGTCACGAGCCATTCCCGCCTCAAGAAGGCGCCGGCCCGTCCGATACTAGAGGCCTGGATACGGAGTCCACCCACCACCGACAGGGGCAGGATTGGGAGCCCGGGCATGATCGCGATCATAGGCTTGTTAGTCGTCGTGGCGTCGGTCGTCGGGGGCTTCACCATCGCTGGCGGCCGACTCGGCGCGCTCTTGCATGTTTCGGAAATCGTGACCATCCTGGGCACCGCGTTAGGGACCGTGTTGGTATCGACCCCCGGTCCAGTCCTCAAAGCAATGATCGGCAAGATCACCGCAGTTCTCAAAGCCTCCCCCTTCAATAAGGTCCTCTACCTCGACGCCCTCAAGATGTTGTACGAGCTGTTCCAGATCGCGCGGCGGGATGGGCTCGTGGCGATCGAAGCCCATATCGAGGGACCCGAGAAAAGCGTCCTGTTCAAGAAATACCCCACACTCCTCGCCCAGCACCACGCGATGGAGTTCCTCTGCGACAATCTCCGGCTGGTGCTGGTAGGAAGCGTTCCCCCGCATGATCTCGATTCGTTGATGGAAGCGGAAATCGACGTCCATCACGAACAATCGAGTGCGGCGGCGAGCGCCCTCCAGAAGGTGAGCGACGCGCTCCCCGGCATCGGCATCGTGGCCGCGGTTCTCGGCATTATCGTGACCATGGCGGCGATTTCGGGCCCGGTGGAACAGATCGGCGAACACGTCGGGGCCGCTCTCACAGGGACCATGTTGGGAGTCCTCGCGGCGTACGGGTTCGCCGGCCCGATCGCAACGGCCATTGAGCACCTCAATGCAGGCGAGGCGCGGTTCTACAACATGCTCAAGGCCGCCGTGGTCGCTTTCGCCAAGGGTTTCGCCCCGATCGTGGTGGTCGAATTTGCCCGGCGCGCCATCTACTCCGAAGTGCGCCCAAGCTTCACGGCCATGGAAACTGCTTGTAAGTCGATCAAGGCCAAGTGAGCGGAGCGACTCCCATATGAACAAGGGCCGCGAGACTCCTGTCCTGATCATTGTGAAGCGGAAGGGCCATGCACACCCCCATCATGGGGGTGCCTGGAAGGTCGCTTTCGCCGACTTCATGACCGCCATGTTCGCCCTCTTTCTGGTGCTCTGGCTCGTGAATCAGAGCTCCGACGTGAAGGCCGCCATCGCCGGGTACTTTCAGGACCCGCTAGGCCGGGCGAACGAATTCGGTTCCTCGATCATGAAGGGCGAAGGGGCCCAAACCCAAGTGGCCCGTCCGTTGTCCAACACGAAGATCGTCGACCTGCGCATCGACCGTCTGCAACTGATGCAAGAGACCATTCAAAACCGCCTCGATTCCATTCCCTCGCTGAAGACCATTGCTGGTCACGTGGAGATCGCGATGACCGAAGAGGGGCTTCGAATCCAACTGCTCGAGGACAGCACCGGCATCTTCTTTCAAACGGGACGGGCTGCCCCGAGCGAGCACGGGCGAGAGCTCCTCGCGCTGCTGGGCAGTGAGCTCGGCAAATCCTCCAACGATATTATGATCGAAGGGCACACCGATGCCCGGCCATACACCGGCGGCGCCGAGTATTCGAACTGGGAGCTGAGCGCTGATCGGGCCAATACCTCCCGCCGAATCATGGTGGCGAGTGGGCTGTCGGAGCACCACGTGAGTCAGGTTCGAGGCATGGCAGATCGAGCGCTTCGGGTCAAGAACGACCCCTATGCCCCAAGCAATCGGCGGGTCTCGATCACGGTCCTCTTCGAGAAGATTCCATCCGACACGGTTCGGGCGGACACCACGCGCTTCCGTGTGAAGAGAGCGACGCCATGAGTGAACCAGCCGTCATCCTCATCGTCGACGACGATCAAGTGACCCTGCGGCTGTTCGGCCAAATCGTGGCCACAGACCCATCGTTCCGAGTGCTCCTCGCCTCGGACGGTTCGCATGCACTCGCCTTAGCGCGCGAAGAGCGACCCTCGCTGATCCTGAGCGACTATGCGATGCCCGGCATGGACGGGCGCGAGCTCTGCCAACTCGTGAAACAAGACCCCACCCTGTCGGACTGCATGTTTGTCATGGTCACCGGAGTGCAGGATGTTCATGAGAAGCTGGACGCCAGCGAGAATGGAATTGACGACACACTCCTCAAGCCCGTCCAGGCCGCGGAGCTTCTCGGAAAAGTGCGTTCGCTGCTCCGGCTCAAGCAACTTCACGACCAGCTCCGCCTGGACAAGCTGGAGCTCGAGACGCTGCATCAGAAGATGGAGGCCAGTTTCGAACAGATGCTCTCTCTTCTGGGCCACATCATCGAAGTCAGTGTCCACGACGCCGCAAGCCGAAGCACCATGCTCGGTGATTTCGCTGCCCAGATGGCGGAACGATTCGAGATTCCGACCGAACTCCGGCGCGATCTCGACCTGGCGGCGCGGCTCCACGAAATCGGAAAGGTCGTCATCCATCCGGAGGCGGCCGATGCCGACTTTTTGGTGGCCGATGACAGTGGAAACTGGCGGTATGTCCTCGCCACCAAGGAACTGATGGAGCGAGTCGAAGGGCTGCAAGCCGCGGGCGAACTGGT
Source organism: Gemmatimonadota bacterium (assembly GCA_025358055.1). Classification (GTDB taxonomy): domain Bacteria; phylum Gemmatimonadota; class Gemmatimonadetes; order Gemmatimonadales; family GWC2-71-9; genus JANYKV01. The sequence continues at coordinate 25,972 of JANYKV010000168.1, read as the reverse complement.
GGGCTACCTGTTCGAGAACTGGGACGGCACCGGGCGCCCCGAACACCTCCAGCAGGGACAGATTCCGCTTCGCTCGCGAATTCTGCGCGTCCTAATCGATTTCCGGGCCCACCTCGAGGTGACCCATTCGAGCCAGGAGGCGCTGGAGCGACTCGAGCCGCATGCCGGAACGTGGTATGATCCCCTCGTGATCGCCTACCTGAAGAGCATCGTCGCGATATCCCCCGAGGACGATTGGCGCGATGCCCGGGTCCGGGTCTCCGTGGACAACCTCGCCGAAGGTATGGTGCTGGCTGACGACCTTTTCACCAGTGGAGGCGTGAAGCTCTTGGCCAAGGGTGCCGAGATGTCGACGACAACACTTGATGTGATCCGACGCCGGCATCGGGTCGATCCTATTCTCCACGGAGCCTGGATCGCGACGTGAACCGCGGCCGCGTCGTTCCAGCCGACGGGCCGAATCTGTGAATGCGTGACAGTTGTTGCCGGTCTCCGAAGGGAATCCCACATCCTGACCGGCTCCACCGATATATTCCCTCAGCCCAGGTCCCACGGCTCTGGTGTCTCCTATATATACGGAGGAACCGGGAGGCACCTGCGCCGGGCATAACCCCCAGGCATTTTTGGTCGGCCAGGAGCATCGTTGTGGATAAGTCCTTCGCTAACAATCATTTGCCTGCGCTGGAGGAGGTCACCCCCATCCGGTGGCCCGATCCCGAGCAGGGAATGACAATGCTCGTGGAACTCGATAGCGCACACCGCACGAACACGATCCTCAGACGCTTGGCCCACGACCTCCGCAACTCAGTTCAGGTACTGGCCTTGGCCGACCCAGGGACGACCGACCCGTCCCTCGACCCCCGGGTGGCGGCGAACGTGCGAACCGCGATCGACCGAACCTTCGTGATCCTGGAAATCATGAGCCACTTGTCACATCCAGCCGACGCCGAAGCGGCCCCTCTTGATTCGGTGCTAGCGCTGGACTATGTCGACGAGCTTCAGACATTCCTCCGGGAACGGATCCAGATCCCACTGATCCGTCGTATCGGGCACGACCTTCCTCCTCTCGCCATCCCGGATCGGCGCTTCCAACAGATCCTGCTGGCGATCATCACGAACGCCAAGGAGGCTCAAGCCGAACGACCCGGCGGCATGGTCGTCCTGACTGCCTCGGGAAGGGAGGGCGGACTCGAGTTGATCATCGAGGATGAGGGCCCGGGGATACCTCAGGAGATTCTCCCGCTCGCGTTTGATGCGTTTGCCAGCACGAAGGGGCCGTCGCATCATGGCATCGGCCTTACGGTCGCCAGGCATCTGATCGAGCGAGCGGGGGGATGGATTTTGTTGGGAAATCGTACGGACGGACGAAACGGAGCGAGGGTCGTGCTCTGGTTTCCGGGCTGGAGGTAGCTACCGAGGGTCGGCCCTCGGTTTCAATCGCTCGACCCATTCCTGCCCGCTCTTTGGCGCATTGGCCTTCCGATTTTCTGCCGCCACGGCCGAAACCAGTTCTTCTCGTTGGATATTGACGGTCTGCGGCGCTTCAATGCCGATGCGCGCTCCGCGCTTATCGCTTCCCAATACGATGATGCGGATTCCGCCCTCGATGAGGATCGCCTCACCATGGCGCCGATTGAGAATGAGCATGGCGGCGACTACACCATTTTCAGGATGGTCTGGATCATCTCGTCCGCCGCCGACACGAGCTTGGCCGCGGCCGCATAGGCTTGCTGATGGGTAATGATTCCTACCATCTCCTCGTCGATCGATACGCCGATGGCGCTGGCCCGCTGGGCGCCAACGCTGTCAAGCAGCGTTTGCTGCGAAGTGGACGACTGCGTTGCATCATTCACGGCCACGCCAACCGCGGAGGCGACGTTGGTGTAGTAGTCTTGAATGCTGAGGTTCCCGAGCCCGGCCAAGCTAGTGGTTCGCAAATCGGCAATTTGTTGGGCCACCCGTCCATCACCGGTGGCATTGGCTATCTGAGCGGCCGCGACGCCATTCGGGTTGTTGAGCACCGCGGCGTCGAGCTTGATCGTTCTCGCGGTCGTCCCGGTAGGATCGAAGAAATTGGTGCCGGTGATCCCCGCGGCATTGAAGCCGACCTGATGCAGCGCGTTGACCGACGAGACGATTCCGTTCGCCAAGGTGTCGAGCTGGGACTTGAAGCCCGGCAGGACAGTACTCGTCAGGTCGGACAGAGCTTTCAGGTCCCCAGCGCCTAGTTGGATCAGATGTGAGCCCGGTTGCACCCCAACCCCGAAGCCGCCGCCGGATAGCGTTTGCTTGGCGATGGTCTGGGCAAAACCGCCGTCCACGATCAGGGTATCGCCCGCGATGACCCCAACACTGCCATCCGTCCGGGGCAGAACGCGGACGTCAATCACCTTGGAAAGGTTGTCAAGCAGCAGGTCGCGTTGGTCTTGGAGCGTGCTTGCGCTCTTGGTAGGTCCACCCGCGGACACGATTTCAGCATTCAGTGCGGCGATCCGCGAGGTCATGCTGTTCACGTCGGCAACCGTGCCATCGATCCGGGTCGACGCCTGGGCGCTCAGACTATCAATCTGCGAGTGGAGCTGATTCAATTGTTTCGCTACTTGCCCACCAGCCTGCAACACCAAGGTGCGCGCGGCCGCACTCGACGGGTTGTTCGCGAGGTCACTGAACGCGCCAAACAGCTGATCGAGAGTGGCGCTGAGCCCGGTGGTCGAGGGTTCGTTGAACGCGGCTTCGATTTGCGAAAGCGAGCCCTTCAACGTCGTGAATTGGCCCAACGAGCCGAAAGATCGGCGGTAGCTCGCGTCGAGAAACACATCGCGGGACCGCTCGACCCCCAGATCGGTGACACCTCGACCCACCAGACCGTTGGGGGTGCGTTGCCCCTCGGCCGGAACTACATTGAGCCGCTCGCGAGAATAGCCGGGCGTGCTGGCATTCGCGACGTTGTTGCCCGTGACGTCGAGTGCCTTTTGCTGGGTGAGCAAGGCACTCCGGGCGATGCTGAGGAGGCTCAGGAGCGACATATCAGACGACCCGGTTGACGAGAATGCCTGAGCCGGCACCAGCGTCGCCTGCCCGGGCGGCCTGACGATAGCCTGCCTTAGGAACAGCAACCGCGGCGAAGAGATGCTGGATGAAGGCGTCACCCGCCTCCAATGCGCCCCGAAGGATCCGCTGGTTGATGGCGAGCTCGGACGCGGCGATCCGTGCGGCGCGCCGGACCTGGTCTCGCGCCACCAAGACCGCCTTGGGAAGTGGCAGACCGAGGGCCGATTCCAGCGCCTCGATCGAGACCTCAGGACTCCCCGCTAGGAGCTGAACCAAGGACCCGCGTCGACGCCTGGCCTCGTTCAGAGTCAGCAAGCAACGACCGATGGCGTGAACGCTATGATCGACCACCTCGGCATCGTCGGCCGCAACTCCGGCGCGTTGGTCGAGCAACGCCAGGCAGAGAGAGTCGATCAACCGAGCCTCCTCGATGAGGGTGCTCGTAAGCTCCTCCCATCGCTTCTGCGACACGGGAGCGGGGGGAACGGCGGTGCGCATGACATCCGCTCGAGGAGGCAAGGTACCGGTACTCACGGAGACGGTGGCCCTTTCGCGGCCGAGAGACGACGACTCAATTGGTGATACAACGCTTCTCCGAGTCCTCGCTTCGAATGGTCGGCGGCAATGCCAGCCAGCTTGTCATCCAGCATCGAGGTGAAGATCTCCTGCCCTGGCGAGTTCGCCACCAACCCGCTCTGGCCCACAGTGGAACGCATTGCCTTGAACAGCTGAGCGAGAAACACTCCTTCGAACTGATGCGCGGCATGTCGCAGCACCGTTCGCGGGTCCTTCGGATCCGCATCGCCCGGCGGGCGGGAGCCGACTGGTCCTATAGGGTTCATCGAATCACCACCTGGGCCCGGAGGGAGCCGGCAACGCGAAGGGCATCGAAGATCGCGGCGATCTCGGCTGGTTTTGCACCGGCGGCGTACAGTCCCGCTGCAATATCCTGCACGGTTGCACCTCCTCCGACCTTCACCAGTCCGCCGCCGCCCCTGACCCCGGAGTCTCCGGGAGAAGGGGCTGAGCGGGGGTTTGACCCGGTGGCAGTGGGGCCGCCTCCGACGCCGCCGACCTGAAGGGTGATCCCGTGGTGGCTGATTGTGGTCGCCCCGACCTGAATCTCCCCGCCTGCCACAACGGTGCCTTCTCGGGCATCGATGATGATCCGCGCGGGTTGCGTCACCCGGACCGCAAGGGTGTCGATGGCCGCGAAGAAGTTGACCAAACTATCGGCACGCGCCGGACCCGGCTTGAGGACGATCACTCCCGGATCCTCGGCCTTGGCGACACCAGCTCCCATGAGGCCATTGATGGCATTCGCGATCCGACTTGCGGTCGCTAGATCGGGCCGGAGCATCACCAGTTTCGGCTCGGTGCTCGAGGGCACGGCGGGCGGATCGACTTCCAGGACGCCTCCATCGGGGATTCGACCGGAGTTCCCGGTACGGGACGGACCGCGGACGTTGGCCTCTCCTGAGATGAGGAGCGGGCCCTGGGCGGTGCCGATCGGAGGCTGGTTCGGATCGGTGATCATCGGTGTCATCCAGAGCACGCCGCCCCGGAGAGATGTCGCATCGCCGAGCGCAGCGACTTGCACCTCGAATCGCCCGCCGGCCCGTAAGAAGGGGGAAACTTCCGCGGTCACGAGGACTGCCGCGACGTTTCGCAGGCGTAGCTGATCCGGGGGCACCTCGATATTAAAGCGCCGGAGGAGGTTGGCCACGGAACGGACGGTCATTGCCCCGGTGCTCAGGGAAGATCCGAAGCTACGATCTCCGGTGCCTTCGAGACCGACCACCAAGCCATATCCAACGATCCTACGAGGAACGTCCCCCTGGCGGACAGTGAGATCGCCTACACGAGAAACATCTTGGCCCTGGGCCGAAACCGCCGCTTGCCCCCGGGCGGGAACACTCAGGATCGTCCAGACCAAGATCCACAGGAGGAGTCGCGGCAGCGAGGGCAGCATAGTAAACCTCATGGCCAGAGAATCGAGAGGATCTTGCCGAGGATACCGCTCCGCGGTCCGATCTTCTTGCCCTTGTAGCTAATGACGGCTTCGGCAATCCGATTCGAGGACACCGCGTTCGACGGTGAGACATCCTCGGGTCGAATGAGCCCGCTGATCTTCACCTCCTGAAGGCGCCCATCGACGGTCACGCTTTTAGACGCCTCGATTTTCGCCACTCCGCTGGCCTCGATCGACACGATCCGCGCCGAGAGGACAGACGTCAGATTGCCCTGGCGATTGGCGGATCCATCGTCGTTGGAGGAATTGTCGAGGCCGGTCTTGAATTCCTTGGACGGACCGATCCGCAGCGCCGAGTCGACATTGAGCCCCAGCTGACTGTGGAGCAATCGCGAGGTCGTCGCGGTAGTGGTTACGCGTTCGCTCGCGCTGGTCTGCTCATCCACGACGATCGTCACGATGTCGCCGACCCGGAGGGGAAGGCGGTCGGAGTACCATGACGCCCGAGATTGGGCGATGGTCACGGGCGCCGGCGCCACTGGTTTCGCGGCGGCCGGAGCCGCGCCGGGCGGGGGCGGCGGTGGAGTTTGTCCGGCCACCACACGGCTGATCAAGCCGACGAGCATAGCGGTTACGATGGTCATCCCTCGTGCATTCATGTTTCACTCCGATTGACTAGGCGAGCGGTACCGGGGCCCTCGACCACTCCACGCACTTCCCCTTCGCGACCTTCGATGCGCGCCCGCACGGTTTCTCCCCGTCGGGCGGGATGCAGCGCTATTCCCACGACCTCGATTCCCACATTGTCCTTGCCCCACCGAAACCGGACGATGTCTCCGGTCTGAATCACCTGAGGTGGCATGACGGCGGGAGGTCGGAGGAGATCGCCTTCACGCAGGCCGAACCGGACTTCCCACCCCTCCATCTCCTCCAACGCAGTGACCTTGGGACCCCAATGCGTTCGCAACTCTCGCTTCACATCGGTGCCGCGAATCCGGCTCCCGGCGAGAATCGCGCGGGCCGCGACCGCAACCGAGTCCTGCACACCCGCCCGAAAGCGGATGGCGACTGGTGCCCGCGGAGCGGGCAATACCGCAACGAACCAGCCGTCGACACCACGCCCGAGGAGCTGGAACACGGAATCGGTTCCGAGCACGGTCCCCGGGACGAGTGACCATTCGAGTACTACGCGTTCCGCCGGCACCCGCCAGCTTTCGGCGACCCGGCGCGCGACGGCCAGATCCAGCGCCTTCGGTACCGCGGCCTGCGCCGAGACGCTTTTCGCAAGGACCAATGCGAGGGCGCAGCGTCTACCGAACGAGATCACTGGTCGTCCGCATCATCTCGTCGCCTGCCGTGACGGCCTTGGCGTTGATCTCATAGGCCCGCTGGGCAGCGATCATATCCGTCATCTCTTGCACGATTTCGACGTTGCTCGACTCGAGGTATCCGCCGAGTAGACGTCCGAAGTTCTCATCTTGGGGGTTGCCGATGATGGGCTGCCCGGAGGCTTCGGTTTCGACGTACTGGTTTTCGCCAATCGATTGCATCCCCGTGGGATTCACGAATCGGGCCAGTTGGATGTGGCCCAATTCGACCTGCTGGTTGGTGTTTCCTTGGGTGATGCTCACGATGCCGTTCGGGGAGATGGTGATCCCGGTCGCATCTTTCGGCACCGTGACACCGGGCATCACCAGATAGCCACCGTTGTTGACGAGGGCCCCAGTGTTCGACAAAGTGAAGGAGCCGTCCCGGGTGTATGCGATGTGGCCGTCGGGGCGCTGGATCTGGAAGAATCCCTCGCCGTCAATCGCGAGATCGAGCGGCCTTCCGGTGGCCTCGGTGGCACCTTGGGAGTGCAGGCGGAGGATCGCCTGAACCTTCACACCCTTTCCGACCTGCACCGGTGCGACCGTTTCGCTGCTCTGCGAATTCACGATATTGGCGCCTTGGATCGTCTCGTAGAGGACGTCCTCGAAACTCACTCGGCTCCGTTTGAAGCCGGTGGTGTTCACGTTGGCCAGATTGTTCGCGAGTACGTCCACCATGCGTTGTTGCGCCAGCATTCCGCTCGCTGCGGTTCGTAGACCCGAATCCATAGCTACCTTCCTCGTCTCAAAGGGATTACGTCTTGCCCACTTCGCTTGTGATGCTCGCCAGCACACCGTCCAACGTCTTGATCGCGTCGATATTCGCCGCGTAGGCTCGCTGAATCGCGACCAAATCCACCATGGACGAAATCGAGTTGAGGTTCGCCTCCTCCAACACACCCTGGCGGACCTGAGTTGCGTCCCCGGCCACAGGTTTGGTCCCTTGTGACGGAACAAACCGACCCGCGGCTTCCTTCCGGAGCGACTCCGGATGCTCCACGGTTTCAATTCGTAGCCGGCCGACCGAGGCTCCGCCTGATCGGACCGTTCCATCGGCCCCCACCTCCACATCGGCACCCGTTACCACGATCGGTCCGCCTTCCCCGAGGATTGGATTGCCATGGGCGTCAGCAAGTCGGCCCGCTCCATCGAGCTTGAAACTTCCCCCGCGAACGAGGCGCTCCCCCTGTGCTGTGTTGACCACGAAGAACCCGGGCCCCTCCAACGCCAGGTCGAGTTCCCGCTTGGTCTCGCGAAACGTCCCTTGGCTCAAATCGGTCTGTTCGACCGGAACCGGGCTTCCGCCGGCGGCAGGCAAATGGGCGGTCATTCGGTCGGCCTTGAAGGCTTCCGTGCTGGAATTGGCCAGGTTGTTTGCCGTGACCTCCTGCAACCGCATGTAGTACGAAAGGGTCCGCCCGGTGTTCACCATCCCCCGAAGCGGCGACCCGACGTTTCCAACCGGTCCTTGGATCATCACTCCTCCACTACTCGTTGGGTGCCCCGCAGCCGGGACCACATGCCGCGATTGGATCGGGCAGTCGCCGGTTGCTCCGTGAGCCAGATCATGCGGATGGCATCTTGAGCGACGCCGGTCTGGCGAGCGATGATGGGAATCGAATGCTCATCGTGCAGCAGCTCGGCAATGCCCTCCCACTTCCGAGGGGACGACCGGCGGCGCCGGAAACGCCCCCGACGAAGCGCGACCGCAAGCGCCACAGAGGCGACAACGGCGGCGATCGGGAACAGCCACCTCGCGGAACGGACTGCGGCCGCCGATCGCGGCGGCAGGGTGCTGATTTGCATATAGTGCTGGGCAGCTTTCGCCCCACCCTCGATCGCGGACCACGTCTGGGCCGCTCCATGGGTTACTGTGTCGATGCGCCCGGGGCTCGCCAAGGAGGCGCCGGTCAGCAACCCGGCGACGATCATGACGGCAAACCATGTCATGTGCTTCATTGGTACTCTCCCGCGAGGGCCGGCCGTTCCCGCAAACGCTTCAAGGCCTGGGTCCGAATCTGCGAGATTCGCGATTCGGTCACGTGGAGCACGTCCGCGATCTGCTTGAGGTTCAGCTCTTCGTAGTAGTAGAGCGACAACACCATCCGCTCCCTTGGCGGCAGCTCTCCGATGGCCTTACGAAGGCGTTCCACACCTTCTTCCCTGGTGACCGTCGCCCCCGGGTCGGGCGCGGACGCGTCGGCCAGGGTCTCTTCCACCGATAGGGTGTCGTCCCCGCTTCGCCCCGCGCCGTCACCCAGTGACACCATGACGCCGCCCTCGAGATCCTCGCGCAAGCGCCAATAGCTCTCGAGGTCGATGCCAAGCGCGGTGGCCACTTCGCGAGCCTCCGGCGGACGACCAAGCGTAGATTCGAGCACCGCCACAGCATGCGCCAGTTGTCGGCCTTTCACCCGGACCGATCGGGGTCGCCAGTCGCGGCTGCGCAGCTCATCGAGTATGGCGCCCCGGATCCGACGCATCGCGTAGGTGCTGAAGGCGAGGCCGCGCGATAAGTCGAATCCCTCCACCGCCTGGACCAAACCAAGGGTGCCGGCGCTTACGAGATCGTCGAGCTCCACGGCGTGGGCCACGCGGCCCGCCATCTCGCGGGCGCTGTGGTGAACCAACCCCAAATAGCGATCCAACAAGAGCGCCCGGGCCTCGAGATCTCCCGCCTCACGATATCGCTTCCATAAACCGTCAGTCACCGCGTTCATTGCGTACCAACCTTCAAGTGAGTCAATCGTGGGTGGACACAGGCAAGGGAAGATCCAATCGTTCCGTGACCATGCGGCGAATGGCTTGCGCGGCGGGTCCGTTCCGCGCGGCGAGGAGCTCTCCAGGGTGGCGTACGGCATGCCGGAGTTCTTCGTCTTCCGGTACGTCACCGAGGAACCCAAGAGAGCGCTCGAGGAAATGTTCCGCCGCAACATTGAGACGCTCGTACCCCGCGGGTCCTTCTTCCGAGTCCCGCGTTCGATTCATCACCAAGTCGATGGGAACGCCGGGCAGTTGCAACCTGACGATCTTGACCAAAGCGTATGCATCGGTCAGCGCGGCCGGTTCCGGCATAGTGACGAGGAGGAGGCGTGTTCCGCGCATCGTAAGAAGGCGAACAACTCCTTCGATTCCTGGTCCCGCATCGACGACGATCGCTTCGAATCCGTCATAGAGCGCACTGAGGCGATGATGCAGCCGAGCCTGATCGACGGCCGAAAGCGCGTAGAGCGCTTCGGCCCCGGAATCGGCAGGCAGCAGCCATAGGTTCGGAGTGACGGGTTGGACCAAGTCTCCGACGGCACAATCGCCGGCCATCAAGCCTTCCAACCGCACCGGGGGCCGCACGCCGAGAAGCACGTGCAAATTGCCCAGATTCTGAGCGCCATCCAGGAGCAATACTCGGTGGCCGTCATCGGCTAAGCACGAAGCGATCAGGACCGAACAGACGGACTTTCCGACTCCCCCTTTGCCGCTGCCAACGACGAGCACCGGAGGCCCGCCCAGAGGAGCAAGGATGGGGCGTTCCTGAAGCGTCATCAGCTGACGGAGGAGAGCGGCCTGGTCGTTCACGCAACCCCCGCTGTCGCATTCTCGCGAATGCCCACGCGCTGCTCAGCCGCGCCCCGGCGCTCACGCGCCGATCGCAGATCGGAGGGGACTTCCTGACCATCAGTGATCCACCGCATGGGGAGGCGAAGCTCTGCTGCGAGATCGAAAATCGTGTTGTCGTCGGGAGATTCGTCGACCTTAGTCGCCAAGAGGTGCGTGACCCCCTTGCCTCGGAACGCAGCAGCGGTCCGACGTACCACGCTTGACTGGGTGCCGACCGGGAGTACGAGGTGAGTTTCAGTCGGAGCAATCCGCTCGAGCAGGTCTCCAAGCGCGTCGAAATTGCGGCGGCTTCGCGATCCCTGGCCCGGGGTATCCACCAGAATTACGGAACAAGCCGCGAGCCGTCGCAATACGGTGTCGAGGTCGGCAGGATCGTAGGCCACTTCGAACGGCAGCCGGGCAATCTCAGCATAGGTCTGCAACTGCTCTACCGCGCCGATGCGGTACGTATCGAGGCAGAGAAGTCCAACCCGTCGTCCTTGGAAAACCCCGGGGTGGACGGCAAGTTTCGCGACGGTCGTCGTTTTGCCCGCTCCGGTCGGACCCACGACGGCGATCACCATGCGGCCCGAAGCCCCAACGCCGGCCGCTTGCGGTGCCGCAGAACCACGGGACGCGCGGGCGTCGTACGGGGATTCTGCGGTCACGCTCCGCGGCTCGCTGGCCATCACTTCGAACCCCGGCCGCCCGCCGTGAAGCTCAATCCGGCGCACATGGAGGATCACCGCATCCGGGCCCAACACGGTCTGCGCTTCGGCGAGAAGAGTGGGGACGCTGGCCCCGGTGAACGTCTTAGGCGACACGTGGAATCTCCCATGTAGCGAGGCTGAGGATCGGCGCCTGAGTCGGGAGCTCGCCGAGCGATATCACTGGAAGGCGGGGTAAAATCGGTTCGACGAGCCGCCGGATGCCGACGCGGAGCGACGGCGGCGTGATCAGCGGCGGGAGTTGGCCGTCATGCCGGTGCACGGTCATAAGTTCATTGAGGCCATGCAGTGCTGCGGTCAGCTCTTCGGGGTCCATGGAACGGGCACCCTCGCGCGTAGGTCGAGGACTGAACAACTGCATCATGGCCGCCTCGAGCCGCGGCCCGACGGTTATCCCGCGGAGCGTGCCTTCCCCGTCGTCGAACATCTGTACGATGACTGACGACAGCGCCCGCCGAACGTGTTCGGTGAGCGCCTCGGGATCCTTGGTTTGGTCACCCGCATCCGAGAGCGTCTCCAGGATGGACACCAAATCCCGAATTGGGATACCTTCGCGCAGTAAGCGCTGTAACACGCGGTGGACGATCCCGAGCGAGAGCTTGTTCGGCACGACGTCTTCTACCAGCGCGGGGTGCGTCTCCTTCAGTCCATCGAGAAGCTCGCGCACATTCTGCCGACTGAGGAGGTCGGCTGCATGCTGCTTGATCGTTTCCATGAGGTGGGTGGAGAGGACCGTCTGCGCTTCGACGACGCTGTATCCGTTCGCCTCCGCTTCGACTCGAAGCTCGGGAGCGATCCAGACGGCCGGCATCCCAAAGCTTGGGTCGATGGTTTGAATTCCTTCGATTCGAGGCGACGTTCCCGTCGTATTCAAGGCAAGGAGGTAGCGCGGCATGACCTCGCCACCCGCGACGCGCACGCCGCGCAGCTTGATGGCGTACTCCGTGGCCGGGAGTTGAATGTTGTCCCGGATCCGCGCCGGCGGTACGATGATTCCTAACTCAACCGCCACCTGTTTCCGCATGATACCGATGCGCTGAAGGAGATCACCCTTCTGGCTTTCATCGACAAGCGGCACTAAGGCGTAGCCGATCTCGAGCTCCAACGGCTCGACCGCCAACAGATCTCGCAATGGCTGCGCGGTCTGGATCTGCGGTGGCGCAGCGGCCGCGATAAGGGCTTTCGCGGCCGCTTCCTTTTTGGTAGCCACCATCGGCCGCTTGCTCGCGACGAACCCGACGCCGGCCGAGGCAGCTCCGAGGACGAGGAATGGAATGGCGGGAAGCCCCGGCATTATTGCGAAGAGAGCCAAGACCCCACCCGCGGTGTACATAGTGCGCGGATGTTTGGTGAGCTGTGCCCCGATGGCGGGGGCCATCGCGGGGCTGGAGGACCCGTAGGTGACGAGAATACCAGCGGCGGTGCTCACGATGAGCGCTGGAATCTGGGTCACCAATCCATCGCCCACAGTGAGCATGGTATAGGTGCTCATCGACTCGCCGGCCGACAGCCCGCGTTGGGTCATGCCAATGACGAACCCGCCGACCAGATTGATGCCGGTGATGACGAGCCCGGCGGCGGCGTCGCCCCGCACGAACTTCGCCGCTCCGTCCATGGCCCCGTAGAAGTCCGCGTACCGACTGATCTCTTCCCGCCGGAAGCGCGCTTCAGATTCATCGATGAGCCCGGCGCTCAAGTCGGCGTCGATGCTCATCTGGCGGCCGGGCATGGCGTCCAGGGTGAACCGGGCGGCAACCTCCGCGATCCGCCCGGCTCCCTTCGTGATCACCATGAAGTTGATGACCACCAGGATTAGAAAAATGACCAGCCCGACGACATAGTTCCCGCCGATGACGAAATTGCCAAAGGCCGCGATGACGTCGCCGGCATGCCCGGTACTCAGAATGAGCCGCGTGCTGCTCACATTGAGTCCCAGCCGAAGGAGGGTGACGAGGAGCAGTAGCGACGGAAAAATGCTGAAATCGAGCGGCTCGTTGGTGGATACCGCCACCAGCAGGATCACGATCGAGAGCGCGAAGCTCAGCGCCAACAACGCGTCGAGCATGAAGGGGGGCAACGGAATAACCAACAAGGAAATGATGGCCACCACTCCAATGGCCAAGTAGGTCTCGGCGGTCGGCGACAATTGGAATGTCGATTCCACCGCGACCTTCGCGTGAGACCCACGGCTCCCCGTTCTGGGCCCCCGCATCACCGGTGCGCCCCGCGGACCGCCCGTGGAGACGGGTGCGGCTGGTGCAGCGCCGGCGGTCATGACGACCTCTCCGGCAATCGAAGGACACTGGGTCGTCGGGTCTTGGCGCGCTGCCGGTAGACGAACGCGAGGATCTCAGCGACCGCGACATATAGAGCGGGCGGAATCGCCCGACCGATTGTGGCGGTCGCCAGAAGGGCCTGGGCCAGCGGCTTGTTCTCGATGACCGGCACACCCGAGGCCTTCGCAATGGCTTTGATCCGCTCCGCGAGTTTCCGCTCACCCATCGCGAGTACCACAGGCGCCCCGGCGAGGGAAATGTCGTACTTGAGTGCGACCGCGATATGCGTCGGGTTGGTCACCACCACGTCGGCCTTGGCCACCTGCGCCAACATCCGGCGGCGGGCGCGCTGCCGCGCGATCTGGCGAATCCGGCTCTTGATGAAGGGATCGCCTTCCTGCTCCTTGTGCTCGCGAGTGACCTCTTGCCGCGACATTTTCAGCCGCTTCTCAAACTGCCATACTTGATAGCCATAGTCCGCGACCGCAATCGTGAGAAAGGCGAACCCCGTCGTAAACGCGAGTTTGACGGTGAGGGCCTTCACGGTCGCCGCGACGTTCGCCGCCGAGGTGTCGGGCAGGTGAAGGATCCCGGGCCACATCCGCCTGAGGACGGCGTAGGTGACCAAACCGAGGACGATCATCTTGAGGAGCGATCGAATGAGTCCGAAGACCGAATCGAGGCTGAACAGGCGCCCGAACCCCGTGAGGGGACTGATGCGAGCGAGGTCCGGAACCAAGGGCTTGAGGGAGAGGACGCCTCGGGATTGGACCAGATTAACCAGTAGCACCAAGGCCAAGAGGCCCAGCGCAGCTGGAAGCATTGCGGATAGGCTCGACCAGCCAATGACTCGGATCATGCCGGTGGCACCGAGCACGGTGAACGGCGGCCGCGCCAGCCAGCTGGAGGCTTGGCGAAGCAGAGACACCAAATGGTTTCCGGCGGCCTCCCCCCCGATCGAGGCCAGCATTGCCGTGCCGAGCAGAAGCAATACGGCCGCCGACAATTCCTGACTCTTGGGTACTTGCCCATCCAACCTGGCCTGGCTTCGGCGCTGTGGGGTCGCGTCTTCAGTGCGTTCTTCGCCGGACGGTTCTTGAGCCATGGCTCACGGCCCTCCGGTGAGGGGGGTGAAGCCGCTGGTCACGAGGTCAATCGTCTGCGGCAACGCTTCCACCCATCGACCGACGACCCGCGCAACGACCGGGAGCGACACGCCGACCATCATCAATCCAATCGAGATGGTCACCGGAAACGCGAAGGCCATGGCATTGAGCTGAGGCACGGCCTTGCTCAGAATGGCGATCGCAACGTTCACGACGAGGAGGGCGACCATGATCGGTGCGGCGACCTGGACGGCCCCGGACCACACGGATCCCACGATATTCAGGACCGCAGCGGTGCCCCCGTCGATCGACACGAGGCCGCCCGGAGGAATCGCGCGCAAGGAACCCGCGAGCCCGCGCAACAGCATCAGATGTCCACCTTGGGTGAGGTAGACGACCACGGCGAGAAACCCGTGGAGCTGGCCCACCCCCGGCTCCGCGACTTCCATCGTCGGAAGCAGGACGGCGCTGATGGACAGCCCCATTTGGATGCTGACGACGTCGGCGGCCAGCGCGACGGCATACATCAGCACCGAGGCCGTGAGGCCAACCGCGACACCGAGGAGGAACTCGGTGGCGAGCGGAAGGGGAAGGTCGATGAGTCGCTCGGATAGCGCATGGTGCGGCGCGGTCGGTAACAGCATTACGCTCAACAGGACGACCAGCGCAGTCCGCGCGGAGCGGGAGAGGCCCGCGATGGACCAAAGCGGCGCGGAAAAGAACAGGCCCCCGAGACGCGTGGCGATGAGCACCAGCGTAGGCCACTGATCCGGCCCGAGGGCTTCCTGAATGAAGGACGGCATCAACCAACTAACCCGGGGAGCGCACGCAGGTTCATCGACAAAAACTCCACCAGGTGACGGAGCATCCATGGCAGCGTGAGCAACAGGACCGCCGCAACTGCAATGAGCTTCGGGACGAACGTGAGGGTCTGCTCTTGAATTTGGGTCACGGCCTGGAACAACGTGACGAGCACACCGACGAGCAGCGTCGTGGCCAGCAGAGGTGCCGAGACCAGGAGCGTCAAAGTGACGGCGCGAGCGATGAGGTCGAGCGCGGCAGCGACTGTCATGGCATTACCGGTGAAAGCTCTCGACGAGCTTTTGCGCGACGAGCGTCCAGCCGTCGGCCAGCACGAAGAGCAGCAGTTTGAACGGAAGGGAAATCATCGCCGGCGGCAGCATGAACATGCCGAGGCTCATGAGGGCCGAAGCGACGATGAGGTCGACGACGACGAAAGGCAAGAAAATGACGAACCCCATGTAGAAGGCCGTGCGGAGTTCCCCGGTCACGAACGCGGAGACAATCGTCACCGTGGGCACGTCATCCACCGAAGCGGCATCCGCAGCCCCGGAGAGTTCGGCGAACGACACGATATCCTGCTCACGGGTGTTGGCCATCATGAAGTGTCGAAAGGGCAACAGGCCACGTCGATACGCTTCGGCTTGTGCGATCTGTCCGTCCAGATACGGCTGGAGGGCGGTGCGGTTGGTTTCCTGCAAAACGGGGTTCATCACCACACCGGTCAGGAGCACCGCGATCGCTACCAGCAACTGGCCCGGCGGACTGCCCTGCGCCCCGATGGCCGTACGCATGAACTGCAGAACGATGAGGATCCGGGTAAAGCTGGTCATCAGCAAGAAAATCGCCGGCAGAAGGGTCATCGCCCCCATGAGAACGACTAGGCCTACCGTACCCGATAGTTTCAGTTCGTTCGCGCCCTCACCAACCTTGAACTCCATCTGCGGACCGGCTGGTGGCGTCACCCCAACGCCTCCCGGCGCCACCGATTTCGCGCCCTTGGCGGAAGGCGCGGGAACTTGGGAGGGGCTGGAGACGGAGGACTGGGCCTGAAGCCGCATCGGCGACAGGGCGAGAATCGCGAGAATCATGAGCCGGGCGAGTGCCGGGAAGAGACGCCGGGGACTGGCGGAGGCCGGGTTGCACCGTTCCGGCTCGGCCAACGCCCTTAGGAGGTCTGCCCCGTTGAGCTCGCCAACCCGCGTCACCCCATGGTCGCTCATCGAGACGATGAAGACCCGTTCTCCCACGCGGAGCAACGCGACGCCTTGCTTGGGCCCGACCGAGAGGCGCTGCAGCAAAGTCATCGGGACGGCCTGTTGTCTGCCCCAGCGGCCGCCGCCTTGGATTTTCTTCAGGAAGCGGAGCGCGAGCAACAGCAGCCCGATGGTGCCGGCGAAGGCGCCGAGGAGGCTGAAAATACTTCCGCCCATCAGCTGACCAGCATTTCGTCGGCTTCACTGATAATGCGCGTGACTCGCACGCCGAAGTGTTCACCAATAACGACCACTTCACCTTCAGCCAGCTTTCGATCGCTGACGAAGATGTCAATGGGCTCGCCGACCATTCGCTCCAACTGAATGACTGAGCCGGGGGTGAGACCGAGGACCTCCTGGACGGTCATGCTGGTCCGTCCAAATTCGATGGAGACCGGCAGCGTCATGTCGCGCAGATTGTCGAGCGGGGCTCCCGCGCCGGATTTGGACGGTTGGGCACCGAGGTCTCGAAGACCGGGCGAAGCGGATTCCGACGTAGTCACGAGATTCTCCCACGAGCAGTACGAGTAGTCCCGGTGGCGACCGCGGCAGCCACGGGCTGAGTGATGCGAACACCGATATTGCGTCGCAGCTGTCCAAGCACGCCCTCAAAGCGGCAGCGGCCGTTGACGTGCACTTCCACGGGACCCTCCACCAGTTGGGCGGTGCGAATGATCTGGCCCACGGACATTGCGGCGACTTCATGCGCCGCCAATCGGAAAATCGGAAACCGAGCGATGACGTCGACCTGTGCCCCCCGAATCGTCTGTTCCACAATGTTGCGAGTCGTTTCGGACGGCGTGAGCTGCTTGCTGGCGAGGCGCCCAGCGGCCGCAGTCTTGTCTCCTAAGAAGGCATCGAGGGCCAGAAGGGGGAGGCAGACCGTCATGAGGCCGTTGAAGGGGCCGGCGCGCACTTCGATATTGGCGACGAGCACGTTGTCTTCGTGGTTGGCGATCTGGAGCATGTCGGGCGTCGATTCGAAACCGACGACCGAGGCCTCCAACGGCAAGTGATCCTGCCACGCCTCGCGAAGCAGCGCGAGGGTGCGATCGGCAATCCCCCGCATCACGGTCCGCTCCAGCATGGTGAGCGGCCGCTGGAGACTGGTCGATTCCCCGGGCCCACCAAACAATCGGTCGACCATGAAGAAGGCGACCTCGGTACTGAAGTCGATGACGCCCTTCACCCCGGAGCTCCCCCCCACATCGAAGACGAAGGCCGCGCACGGATTCGCGATGGACAGGGTGAACTCCGCGAACGTCGCCTGCTCCACATTGCAGGCGAGATCGGTCGGCATCCGGAGACGGGACGAGAAGAGCGACTGTAGCGAGAGGGTGAACCGGGAGTAGATCGCTTCCAGGCTGACCCGGCGCTCTTTGGAAATCCGGGGCGGCCGCAGAAAGTTGTAGGGGATGACTTCCGCCTGGGGCTTCCGCGGTGTGACCGGCGAAGCCCCGAGGAGGAGGGAGTCGATGTCCTTTTGGGTCAGGGCGTCGGCCATGAGGATCGTCGGCTATTGAATGACGAACTGGGGGATATAGACCCGGAGCGTTTCACGCGAACCGACGAGAGCGCTCACGGTATCCGCGACCTGGCGTTTGATCGAATCGCGAATCCCCGGCTGGCTCAAGGTCTCCATGGTCTGTTGCTGCAGGAGCGTGATGACCAGATCCCGGAGCTGCGAATCCCGAGCCTTGAGCTCCGACTCGAGCTTCGGATCCGGCGCCTCGACGGCTAGACTGACCATGAGGAACCGCGCTCCCTGGGACCCGGCTGGATTCACGATCAGATTGTCCATGCGATACACCCGCCCGATCGCTTCCTCCTTCCCGCTGTCCTTCGGTTTGCGCCCACCCTCTTCGACCGTGGCCTTGGCCGGAGCGGACCGAGGCGCGAGCACGTAGAACCCGACGGCACCACCCGCGGCGGCCGCCAGGGCAACGACCCCAATCATGAGGGCACTTCCGGATTTCTTGGGGGT
Organism: Gemmatimonadota bacterium; assembly: GCA_025358055.1. Classification (GTDB taxonomy): domain Bacteria; phylum Gemmatimonadota; class Gemmatimonadetes; order Gemmatimonadales; family GWC2-71-9; genus JANYKV01. The sequence goes on along the minus strand of JANYKV010000168.1, from coordinate 7,834 downwards.
CGCGGCAACCACTTCGCCGCCTTCCGCCGCCTCTGGTGTCGCGTGGTCAGCCATAGTGTCCTACACGGGAGAAATCGGATTGAATGACGGAGAATCCTCTCCACATCACAAAAGCAACGGCCGTACCACGTAGGCGTGCTTCCATCGCTGGATCGACCAAATGGTGTATATGCCTCAGGTCAAAGGGGTTGGCATGCCGAGCCTAGAACGCCGCGGGCTGGGGTTTCACCAGGACGTCTAACGTGCCGTGAAAGAGGGGAAGAGTCTGCCGTGCGGAGTGGGTGAAAGTTGCCGGTACTGGACCCGCCGGAGTGCCACCAGAAACGGGCGCGGATTCCTGGAACAAGGGCGGGAGTAGGCGCCCCCAGCAACGGCGCGCCTACTCCCTAACCCCACGACCTGCGAACTCGATCCCTACCGCTTCAGATTCACCAACTCCGTCAGCATTTCATCGGAGGTCGTGATTACCCGAGCATTGGCCTGGAAGCCACGCTGGGCGATGATCATGTTGGTGAACTCCTGGGACAGGTCCACGTTGGAATTCTCGAGCGCGCCCGGAGTGACGGTCGAGGTATTGCTGCTGCCCGCGAATCCTAAGACCGCAATTCCGGAGTTGGCCGACTCGGCAAACACGTTGTCGCCGGCTCGGAGGAGGCCCGAGGGGTTATTGAAAGCGGCGAGCGTCACCTGAGCCAAGCTCCGGCTAACGCCGTTGGTGAAAAACCCGGTAATCACGCCATGCGTGTCAACGCTGATGTCATTCAGGTCACCGGCCTGGTAGCCGTCCTGAAATGTCACGACGGCGTTGGATTGCTTGGCAAACCCGGACAGACCATCGATGCCGTTGATGGTGCCGGGATTGATCGTCACCGGAAAGTTGTCGCCGCCGCCCACGGTGCCCGGGTCGACATCGAGGGGCGTACCACCGGTGAAGGTGAGAAGGGCGCCAGTGGGACTGAATGTCGCGGAACCGGCATCCTGTCCGTTCACCGTTACCTGACCGGTACCGTCATTGATTGTGGCCTGCCAGGTCCAAGTTCCTACCCCCGTATTGGTGAAGGTCACTTGCAGGTTGTGCGCTGCCCCAGCCGCGTCATAGACGGTGATTGCCATGTCATGGGTATCACCCACGAGGGCTTTCTGATCGAGGTTGCCGGTCAACGTGATCTTGCTGGTCGCCTTTGGCGGCGACTTCTGGCCTAGCGGCAGCACGATGTCCGTAATGGACGCGGCCCCGGAAAAGTTGCCGGAAGGATCGGCGTTGATACCTTGAACAACGAACCCGTTATTTGGGGCGATCAGGCGGCCGTTGGCATCGAGCTGGAAGTTCCCGGCACGCGAATACACCCGCTTTGAACCGTCGCTCAGGACGAAGAACCCGGTCCCCTGAATCGCCATATCGGTGGTCTGACCGGTCGACTGCAGGCTTCCTTGGGTGAACAGCTGATCGATACTCCCGATGTTCATCCCGGAACCAATCTGGATCGGGTTGATACCGCCGGTATTCCCCGGCGGACGCGACGCGCCTTGGAGGAGCTGGGCGAAGGCTTCCTTGAACGTCACACGGGAGGCCTTGAACGCGACCGTGTTGACGTTCGCAATGTTGTTTCCGATGACGTCCATCATCGTTTGGTGATTCCGGAGTCCAGAGACGCCGGAGAAGAGCGACCGCATCATAAACCGTACTTCCTTCCCGCCAGAGGGTGAAACGACACGCGAACCGATCGAGCTACGGCATTCAAGACATTACGATCAAGGTTTGATTTCAACCAAATCATTGGTGGAGACGAGCGCACTGCCGATCTTGAGCATGAGAGCACCGTTGACAAAGTCCACTCCGGAGACCACGCCCGACGTGAAGGTGTTCACGGCCACCGCCCTGCCCGAGCCATCGTTCACCGTGACACTGTAGTGCCAGTTCCCCGGCGGCAATTTCGAGGACAGGGCAATCTGCTGGCTCCCGGGTCCCATGAAGCCAAGAGTCTGGGTGGCGACCTCGTTGCCGACGGAATCGAGTAAGTGAAGGGTTCCAGTGCCTCCCGCGCCCCCCACGTTGACCTGCACGGCTCCCCCACCACCGCCCGGAATCGAAACTTGGTTGCCTTTGGCCACCACCTGCCGTCCCAACAAGGTCACGCTCAACGTGGTTTGGTTGAGTGTCTTGTTCAGATCGTTGGCAGCCGATTGTGCCGCGACGGTATCATTGAGCTTGGTGAGTTGCTCCACGCTCGTGAATTGGGCCAATTGGGCGGCAAACTCCTCCGGCTTGAGCGGACTCAGCGGATCTTGGTTCTTTAGCTGCGCCACCAAGAGTTTCAGAAACTCATCTTTCCCGAGCTGGTTGTTGCCTGACACGGTCCGAGTAGAGCCTGTCGGCGTTGTGGAAATCACACTTGAAATCGGCGACTTCGGCCCTTGATTGACGGGCGCAATGCTGGTCATCGTCCCTTCTCCTTTGCTTCTGGGTCCTGAGGTGATCGTTGGGGCAGTCGTTCCTGAGACGATCGACGATTCTGCCGCGTCGTCTCCTGCTCTCGGCTCCGGCCATCCGAGCCGGTGTCCCGCTGCGCGTTGCTCGGGGTGGCGCTTCCGACCGTCCGCGAAGAGCCTGGTCCCGACAGCCGCGGATCGATCGCCGGCGAACTATTGGGCGCCTGAACACTCACGCGGGAGCTGGTGAACCCTTGATTGGCAAGGTTCCGTTGCAGCTCGCCGACACCAGCCGTGAGACGAGTGGCCGAGTCGCCATCTGGGGTGGTGATGGTTGCTCGCACCGTTTGACCTCGAACCGATACCCGGACACTGCCCTGCACTCCGGTATCGTCGCCGAGTTGGATGGTGACCTGATCGGAGCGAACCCGATGGGCGGGATTGAGCACGGGATCGGACCGGAATTCAACGGCGGGCTCGGTCGCTTTGATCATCGAATCAATCGAGGTGGAGATGAGGCTCGGACCGGCCGCGGCGAGGTTGGGCGATCGACCGAGCGATTCGCGAGCTGCTTGCGTCGCCAGAGGACTTTGGGGGGCCGGCTTGTCGGTGCCATCCCGGTTCCCTTCCACGGGTAGGTCGTTGGTGGTCCCAACCGTCGATTGACGATCAATCGGCACCCGGTCTGGTTCCAATCGACTCTTTACCGGATGAGCCGCGGCACCGGCGTGGAGAGCGTTGCCGGTGACCCGAGCCACTGAATTCGCCCGGAACGTTGCTGCGTTGTTGCCACTGAACGATCGACGCTTGTCCCCCTGGTTTTCTCCCGATTCCACTGCAAGAGCAGGATGAACGGACGATGGGAGCCGGGTGCTCCATTGGTCCTTAGGAAGAGTGTGGTTCCCTGGCACAGTCAGATCGGGGACGCCCACCGGCATCGCTAGAGGCAGGACGGCCCCGCTCGGCCGCGCCGCCAGTCGATCTGATCCACCGTTCAGGGTGAGCCCCACAACCTTTGCATCGCGAAGATCGAGGGCTTGAAGTCCGATGAGACGCGTCGCGTTGCTTTGCGCCGGCGGCGGGGACTTCACGCCGGAGACATGTTCAGCCCCTGCCCCGCCAATCGTCTCATGGCTCGGACCAGCATCTGATGCGGTCGACCCGGCCGCGCTGTCGGCGCGGCCTTCCGAAATCACCGAGTCTCGAAAAGGCAGTCGGTCTGCTGTTTGGCGGTGGAAGGACTCCGCGACGGGCGCTCGCTGCCACGCAGAACCTCCCCCAGCATCACCGCCGGTCATGTCCGTGCTACTCGGCCTTTCCTCCATGCTGGCTCCTCGGCGTTGCGTCACCGGCGGCGGGGAGGCAGCGCACGCCGCTGCGCCGGCGTTCGCCAGCGACTCGGAACTCACACCTTGGGGAATATCCTTAGAGACCCTCGTCACCTCCACGCCTGCGTCGCTTTTGTCTCCCGTGGCCTTTGGAGTCATCTCTCCGATGGCACCAACCATGACGTCTCCCACGACGCACGCGCTTTTCTCCGCGGTCGCGACCTCAGCCTTCACCTGTTTTGCAGCAGCCTTCGCGGCTGCCACTCGGGGGTAGGCCACCACTCCAGCGGGCGGAACCTCGGTGTGCACGGAACCCTTTGCATCCGCGCGAAGTGACTCGTTGATGCTACCAAGGAGGTTCGACTCATCGGTCTGTTGCGGTGCGGCCGAGATCGCATCGCCGCGCCCGGGGGTGTCGGGTGAAGCGAGCGGCTCAGAAAGCGGGGCTCGGCTCACGGGCGACGTCCCTACCCGAAGCTCGGGCGCGAGTGTCGGCAACGACGGAGGCACCATCGGAATGAGCACCTCAGATACGGCGGCCGACAGCGGAGGCACCATCGCAATACGAGGCCCGGGCAAGCCCGCCGACGCCTTTTGATCAGGCTTTGCCGGTTCGGATCTCAGGGACCCAGCTACCGGCGAGGCCGTGGGCCCGTCCCCCACCGACGATTGGGTCGGTTCGGCAGCGCCGTTGCTCGACGCCGGCATCGCCGGCTCCAGGGCTGGAAGCGCGGGCGGCCGCCCAGATGTCACCACAATGGGCTGGGACATCAGTGCAGCTTGAAGCGCGAGGCTAAACCCATCGCTCCGATCTCCGCTCGCCCGCGCCGGCGAACCAGCCGGCCCGTGTGAATCGGCGGACGCCACGTCACTTGGACTGGGAACCAATGCGGCCGGGATAGCGGTCATTGCTTGGCTACTTTCGAGAGGGAGGATCCGAGGAGGCGTTGACTCAAAAGCGCCGCGCGCTCCGGAGGCAGCTTGGCCAGCAGCGCTCCCGCGCTCCGAGCGCCCATTTGGCGAAGGACTCCCTCGATTTGTTCGTCGGAGAGGCGCCCCAGGATCTTCGCAGCCTCGTCGGCCTTCATACTGAGCAGGATCCTTCCGACAAGCTTCGGCCCGCGAGTCTCTTCCTCCCGCGCAGCGGATGCGCTCAGCACTGGTTTGCCCGATGCTTTCGCGACGCTATCACTATCGGCCACTTGCTTAAGCGTATCGGAGACAACCTCGCGCCCGGGCCGGGCGTGGGACGTCAACGTAACGACGCTGCTGGTCGCGGCCATGAGGATGACACAGAGCACGAAGAGGTTCATGATCCAGGCTCCCGCATGCCGTGTTTACTCAGGGCCGCCTCATCGCTCTGTTTCTGCTCTTCCCGATCGTGATCGCCGCGCCAGATCGTCTTTCGGTGTTCGCGCAGTCGCTCGACGACTCGCCGCTCGACCCGGGCGCGCTCGAAGCGCTCCCGTTCCGCCTCCACGGTCTTCTCGGCAATCGCGTGCGAAGCCTCCGCGGCGCGAAGGTTCTCGTCGGCCGCATCGGTGGTGAGTCCCAGGTTTTGCAAGGCACCCGCCGGGATTGCGCCTGAAGGTCCGACGTTCAGCTGCTCCCGCATTCGTTCCAGCTCAGCGACGCGAGCGCGATACTGCTGCTGCTGCGCTTCCTCTTCGACCCGCGCGACAAGGAGCGCATGGGCTTGGGCCGCCTCGCTCGCCTCCCGCAGTTCGAGGAGTCGCTGGAGCCGAAAGCGGAAGCGCTTCACGCCGGTCCTCCTGGAGCCACATGGTCGGCCCGGAGCGCTAGCTGCAGGAGGCGAGTCCGCGTCGCTTCGAGGGTGCCGCGTTCCTCGGGACGTTGCTGGAGAAACGCGAGAAGGTCGGGCCGAAGGGCGATCGCCGCATCGACTAGTCGATCGGCCCCGGCCTTGTACGCGCCAACGGCAATCAGGTCTTCCGCGGAGCGATAGGCGGCCTCCAACCGGAGGAATGTGTTCGCGGCCTGCAATTGTTCGCGGTCCACGACATCGTCACGCACCCGGCTGACACTGTCCAGCACGTCGATCGCGGGAAAGTGTTTGGTTTGGGCGAGTTTTCGGGAGAGGACAATGTGCCCATCGAGAATCGACCTGGTAGAGTCAGAGACGGGCTCGTTGAAATCGTCACCCTCGACGAGAACGGTGTACAGCCCTGTTATGCTGCCGCGCCGGCCGGTGCCCGCGCGTTCGAGGAGTCGCGGTAGCGCCGCAAAGACGGAGGGGGGATAGCCTTTGGTCGTTGGCGGCTCCCCGACCGAGAGGCCAATTTCACGCCAGGCCATGGCGACCCGCGTCACCGAATCCATCATGAGAAGGACGTTGCGCCCGGCGTCCCGGAAGTACTCCGCAATCGCAGTCGCCACCAACGCTCCGGTGGCCCGGACCACGGCCGCTTGATCGCTAGTTGCCACGACGATGATCGACCGGCGAAGCCCCTCGGGGCCCAAATCGCGCTCGATGAAGTCCCTCACCTCGCGGCCGCGCTCGCCGAGGAGTGCGATGACGTTCACATCGGCATTCGTCTGGCGCGCGATCATTCCTAACAGAACGCTCTTCCCGACCCCACTCCCCGCCATGATCCCGATGCGCTGCCCCCGTCCCAGCGTGATCAGGCCGTCGATCGCGCGGACTCCCGTACACAACGCCGAAGCGATTCGGGTACGCTCGAGCGGATTCGGGGGCTCGGCATTCAGCGGACACCGCCGCGTGATGCCGACCGGCCCCCCGCCATCGATCACCCGCCCGAGACCGTTGATGACCCGGCCGATCAATCCTTCGCCAACATCGACGTACAGCGACCGACCTAAGGGAATGACGACATCCCCTGGATGAATCCCCTCGATATCGCCGAGGGGCATGAGGAGAATGCCTCGCTCGTGAAATCCAACGACCTGCGCCAGGACGCCCATGCGGGCGTCCAGGGCGATCCGGCAGACCTCCCCGACGGCCACCTCGAGCGATGTGGCTTCGACGACCTGGCCAATGACGCGAGTCACGCGGCCGTGCACGGCCAATCGCGGCGAGCTCCGCACGATGCTGATGGCGTCGGTGACGTCCGGGGCGTTGAGGTCAATCATGGCCGAGTCGTTCATAGAGGTTTCGGAGGGCCACATCGGCTCGGCCGTCGATAATTCGTTGCGGGCTGTCGAGAATGAAGCTCCCGCGATCGAGCGCATGGTCGGCGATCCAGTGGACCGGCAACGCGCGCCCATCATCCGCGTACAGTTCGAGATGTTCACCGAGCGCATGAAGGTCGTCGGGATTGAGCCGGATATCGAAGGACACTTCGCTTGGCAACAGATCGCTCGCGCGCCGGATGAGGTCGCGTAAGAGGCTCGGGTCGACGGCGATCTCCCGTTCGAACAGCCGTTCCGCGATCGCGATGGCCAGGGCGTGGAGATTCCGCTCCCAGTCCCGGGCGAACGATTGCTGTGCGGCTTCGAGCGCTGTTACCAATGCAACCAACGCCTCCCGCGCCGGAGCCGCGTATTGTTCTGCGCGGGCATAGCCATCGCTCATCCCTGCCGCATGGCCCCGTTCGTAAGCGAGCTCCTCGCCCGTGGCGTCGGGCGCCAATGATTCCCGGCCATCGGACCCGGCGCTCAACGCCCGACCGCTCTGGAGGTCCGGAATCGGCCAATCCGCGGGGGCCGCCGGTTCCCGGGCGACGAGCCAAGGAGTCGGCGGTGGGTCAGGCAATGACATCATCGTCTCCACCACGACCACTGACCGTGATTTCGCCGGAATCCTCGAGACTGCGCATGACCTCGATGATCCGCACGTGCGCCGCCTCGACGTCGCGGACTTTCACCGGCCCCATGAATTCGATCTCTTCCAGGAGCGCTTGGGCCGCGCGCTCGGACATGTTGCTCAGAATGTGTTGTTTGAGTTCCTCGCTGGCGGCCTTGAGTGCCAGCGCGAGTTCTTTGCTGTCCACTTCGCGGAGCAGCCGCTGCATGGCCCGGCCATCGAGGAGTTTGAGATCCTCGAAGACGAACATGAGGTTCTTGATTTGCGTGGCGATATCGGCGCTTTTCGCGCC
>JANYKV010000143.1 GCA_025358055.1 Gemmatimonadota bacterium | reverse complement strand
CATATACAATATACCGCCTGGATACAATTGTGGACACAAGGTCGGAGTGCAACGGGGGTCACATGAAAAAAGGAGGAGCCGGCGAACCGGCTCCTCCGAACCACACGGACACAATCCGGCCCGATCAAGCTCCGTTGGTTTCCTTGGTCGGGAAGGGCCAACAGGTAGTGTTGCCATAGGGACGACTGCTATAGGGATTGAGCTTCACGGTCGATCCGTTCGCGCCCTTCCAGGGGAGGCTGTACCGGAGGAGATCGTTGAGCCGGCTCCCGCCCATGAAGGCGAGTTCCCGCTGCCGCTCGAAAAGCACCGCGGTGACGGCATCGGCCTGAGAAGCCGCGCTCAGAGCGGTGAGACCGAGGCCGGTCCGGCGATCGTTCAGGATCGTCAGGGCCCCGGAGACATCGCCTTGCTGAGCCTTGGCCTCGGCCAGAATCAATTGCGCTTCCCGATAGCTGGCGAGCGGAATCGGGTCGGCGTTCGCAGTGTACCGCGTGACGTACCAGAGGGGGCCGCCATTGAAGTTCACCTTTCCACCCGTGGCCAAGGCAACCCCAACCCGCGGATCGTCCATGACCCGGTAGGCATCCGCGACGGTATAAGCGCCGAGATTGCTCGCGAGGTATGTGAACTTGTTCCAGCGGCGGTCGTTCTCGTTCCCGCGGTCGGCGTTGAGTGAAAACCCGACCGGCACCAGCGCCGCCGTTGCTGCGGCATTGGCCCAATCTTTCTTATCCATGTAGGCTCGCGCGAGGCCCACCTGCGCGAGATTCCACATGTCGCTATTGGGGGCCGCGAGGGTGATCGCCGCTTTGAACTTGAGCACGGCGCTGTCGGTGGCCGTTGACGCTGCCTGTTTTGCCCCTCCATTGAACGCGACGAAACACCAGGTCTCACCCATGAGCAGGTAAGCGTAGCCGCCGTACGCGCGCACCTTCGCCATCAGCGAAACCCGCCCCGGCACCTGGGTGTCGGTCCATCCATTCAGCCGGGTGAAGATGTCCTCCGACTGAAATCGGGCCGTGTGCATCGTCGTGACGATCCCAAAATCCGATTGGTTCGATTCGCACGGCCCGATGACATAGTCGTCCTCGTCGGCGCCGATGCTTCGCTCACCATAGTTAGAGAGTGGTACGTTACCGTTGGTCGTCTCATATTCGTCTGATAGGACCGATGACCCCGAGGCGTAGGCGTTGTACGCGCATTCGAAGTCACCTACGACGCTCGACACCAACACGGGTGCGAGAGTGGGGTCGTTCACCTGGGCCGAAGGAATGCGCCCGGGGAAATCGACATCGAGAATACCATGACAAGCACCCAAGCCAGCCAGCCCGACCAAGAGGCCGGCCAGCTGGAGCCTGCGCGGGGCTCGTTCGAGCCAGCGGGTCCGATAGGAGAAGGAAACAGACATTATTATTAGCTCCGTAGAGTCAGTGTCGGGATTAGAAGGTGAGCCGGACAGTGGTCCGAATACGGGCCGACTGCGGCCACGATTCCTGGGTGTACTGCAGGTTCGCAGCCGGGTCTGAAGGATTGTACCGGTTCGGGATGATCTCAGGATCGATCCATGTCGACCCGTAGACCGTCTTCTGTTCCCGCCACAGGATGGCGAGGTTTTCACCCGAGACCGTCACCGATCCGCGCGACGCACCCACCCACCGGGCGATCCGATCCGGCAAGTCGTACGTGGCCGAAATGGTCCGGAGCTTCGCGAACCCACCCTTGATCAGCCCCGTGGCGCCGATGATGTTGCCGTCGCCGCCGAATCCCTGGGCCAGAAGGCCCGAAAGGATCGGATCGCTCCCGGTGAGGACCGATTTGGAGCTCAAGAAGAACGAGTTGACCGCTGCAATGTCACCTACCAGAACTTCGTTGCCACCCAACGCGTCGATCAAGGTCAGGAGGCGGAGCCGTTTGCCGAGCGTCAGCGTCGCGCTGAAGCTGCCATTCCACTTGGGCGAGGGACGGCCGGCGAAGACACGCGGAGCGTTGGGACCGCAAGGGACAACGGTCCCGTCGCCGTTCCCCAGGTCCGTGCCACCTTCGCATTGGGCATTGAGACCGAGCGGGAACGGTAGCCCCGCAAGCTTCGTGACGGTCGAGCTCACCACATGTTTGAAGAAGTACGAGCTCGGCGCAAACCCCTGAACGTTGAACTGCTGAATGAACGAGCTACCGACGAAGGCCGAGGGAGTGCCGCCCATGTCGGTGATCTTGCTCAAGTTGGTGGCCAGGGTGAACCGAAAGTCGAGACCCACGTTCTTGGCCGAGATTGGGCTCAAGTCCAACGCGATTTCAACGCCGCGGTTCAAC
>JANYKV010000131.1 GCA_025358055.1 Gemmatimonadota bacterium | reverse complement strand
CCTGGGTTTCCGGATCAACTACGCGCAGGACGACCTCGGCGTGATGGACCGAGACGAGGTAACCCTGGTCCTGATCTCCAGAACGGAACAACACCAGGGAATCGGCTCCTGCTACGCAGACGTCCGCGACGCCGACGCCCTCCACGCGGAACTGGTGGCCAGGGGAGCAAACGTCCGGGGCGAGCCCGTGAGTCACCCGTGGGGCTTGCGCGATTTCCAGGTGCTCGACCTCGAGGGCAATCGGATCACATTCGGCGAGACATTCGAGTGATTTTCGCTCGGAGTCCGTTGGCATCCCGAGCAGCGCAAGGGATCTCAACGCTCGCCAAGCCATCAAGCACAATGCTTGAGATTTCCTCGGTCGCCCTGGGGCTTCGGAATGACGGAACTGGAGTTTTCCGCAGCTGGCAAGAGTCGGGGAGGGGACCGCGTCAGATGCGGTAGATCGTCACCACGGTCTCCTCGAACACCAGCCGATGCCCTCCGGAGGGAAGATCGTGTGTTCGTGCATGTTCGACGGCGAAGATTCGTGAGAAGCCATTGGCCCGCCAACTCTCCAGCACGCGGTCCAGCATCCGCGATTCGTAGGGAGGGTCGGCGAAGGCGATGTCATAGATGCCGGGCCTGAGGGCGGCGGCGAACGGGATCGCATCTCGCTTGAAGATCCTGGTGCGCTCACGCAGCCGGAGGGAGGCAACGTTGGCCCGCAATGCATGGAGGCTAGCCGGACGGAATTCGACGAAATCCGCGCTTCGAGCGCCGCGCGAAATGGCCTCCAGTCCCAGCGCGCCACTCCCCGCGAATAGGTCGAGGACGCGGGCGTGCGCGACCTCACCCTCCAGGACGTCAAACAATCCGGCCCGCACCCGCTCCGCGGTAGGGCGTACCCGAAAGTCTTTCGGCGACGTGAGATCGCGGCCTCCGAATTTGCCACCCACGATCCTCACAGTCCAACCTGCTCAATCCGCGACATCGACTCCGGTCCGGTGTGGAAACATGCATGAGCTGGTCCAATGGGAGTACCAAGTTACCGGCCGGGTCCCGCGCTTGCAATTTTCTCAGCGATAATCTCTTGCAATGCGGAATGCAGGAGGCGAGGCGGTCCGACGCCCTCCGCTTTGTGCGAAGGAGGATTCCCCAAACAGGGTTCATTAGATTTCATCTGGAGCCTGCTCATCTTCCCCGAGCGCGTTGCCATATTCAAAGTTTCGCGGAGCTTTCCGATGTACTCGCTTCACCCCATGCGGGCACGGCAACTCGTAGCATCTCGTGAGCATCATAGTCGGCGGCTGGCGGTCGCTCGGAGGGGGACATGCTCGATCGAATCGTGAACGGTCGCACCGACTTGGTGTTCGACTATCTCGCGTCGGGCCATCCCGCGGACTCCAAAGACCGCGATGGGGTTTCGCTTCTCGCCTGGTGCGCCTACTACGGCGATGTCAGCGCCATTCGTCACTTGCTTGCCAACGGCGAATCCCTCAGGTCGCTTGGACAGAACCTCGACCTTAACGGCGCCGCCTTTCATGGGCACTGGCGACTGGTCGAGTTCCTCATCGAACAGGGCGCCGACGTCAATCACCCACTTCCGGACACCGGCGAGACGCCGCTCCACGCCGCCCTGTGTACCGCAAACCGTTCGGCGCATGATCTGGTCCTCAAAGTGCTTCTCACTCACGGAGCGGATCCCAATTGCGTGACGAAACCAGGGGTGGAGACGGGGGGATTTATGCGGGACTGCCGCACGAAGGCGGAGACACCGCTCCACCGTGCCGCCGCGTTCGGCACGAAGGAGACCATCCAAATGCTACTGGATGCCGGGGCGCTCATCGAGGCTAAAGACGAGCATGGAGAGTCACCGCTCAGTTGGGCCAGCTGGTACCTTCGTCCGGCTCCCGTCCTCCGGAAATTGTGTTACGGTCGCTTCGACATTCGCGAAGACTATGGGGACGGAATGGAAGCTAATCTGCGCGGGGCACCACTCGTCGACTAACCGCGGCCAGCATAGCCCGATGCCAGACCAAGGAGCACATCGTGGACCAAGGAGCCATCGCTTTACTCATTCCGGTATTGGCACTCTCGATCCCGGTACTCGCCATCGTCTCAGGTGCTCTGAAAAAGCACTGGGAATTGCGAATCGAGGAAGCGCGTATCAGGGCGGGTTCGCTGGAAGGTGGGTCCGCTGCGGATCTCGACCAGGTGCGGTCCGAGCTGGACGACGTGCGTCGTGAGCTCTCGGAGCTTCAGGAGCGCGTGGACTTTTCCGAGCGTCTCCTCGCCCAGAAGGCTATCACCGACCGGGGGCCGAGCGGTGCGGAGAAACTCCCGCCCTGAGGCACTCAAGACCTGGGATCTACTCTGTCATCGTACCGACACGTTCAGAGGTTATACTCCAGATCTTCCTGGTTTTTGCGCGATCCGCACCCAACACCGAGGGACGTATGAGCACTCGCACCCGTAGCGCACCTGTCTTCCTCCTGGCCGCCGTCCTAACCCTGCCCGGCGCCGCCCACGGCCAGACATTCAAGGTCGACAAGTTCAGCATCGGTGGCGAGGGAGGCACGGACTACCTGACCGCCGAGCCAGGCACCGGTCGGGTCTTCGTGTCGCGCGGCACCCACGTCATGGTGATCGATGGCCCTACCGGGAAGGTCCTTGGTGACATTCCCGATACTCCGCGGACCCACGGCATCGCTCTCGCCCCGAAGTCGAATCACGGATTCACGACCAATGGCGGTGATTCGACCGTGACCATGTTCGATCTCAAGACCCTCGCGGTGATCAAGAAGACGCACGTTCCAAGCGGAGGTTTGGACGGCATCATGTACGATGAGTTCTCCGACCGGGTCATCCTCACCAATCATAGCCGCCCGATTGGGACCGCCACCGCGATCGACCCAAAGACGGGTGATATCCTCGGAGAGGCGCAACTCGAGGATAACGCGCCCGAAGGCGCAGCGAGCGATGGGAAGGGGAAAATCTTCGTCAACAATGAGAGCAAGAACACCATCCAGGTGATCGACGTCAAAACCATGAAGGTGCTGGCGTCCTGGCCGCTTGCGCCGTGCGACGGTCCGACGGGGATCGCGTTCGATCGCGGCTCGAACCGTATCTTTGCCGGTTGCGGCAAGATCTCGGCGGTGGTCGATCCGAGTTCCGGCAAGGTCGTCGCGACGGTTGCGAACGGGGATGGTGTCGACGCCCTAGGTTGGGACCCATCGCAGAAGCTGATCTACATTCCCGCTGGTCGCGACGGCAACGTGACCGTTGTCCGCCAGGATTCGCCCGACAAGTACACTGTGGTGGCCACCGTGTCGACGATGCCCGGCGCGAAGACCATCGCCGTGGATCCCGTGAAACACATCGCGTACCTGTTTCAGCCGGAGTACGGTCCTCCTCCGGCAGGCACACCGGCCCCCGCGCCCGGCCAGCGGGGCCCCCGGGGTCCGATCATCGGGACCTGGTTCTTCGCCATCAGTCATTGATCGAGTGGCAGTCGTGAAACTTGAACGTCCGGACCTGGGGGTCCGGACGTTCGTGTTTCTTGACCGCGCTCTGGCACCGTCCACCTCCGCCGCTTAGCGCCGCTGGGTGACGACGAGGAACCTAGTGCACGAGCCGGATCTGGTGAAGACAGCGAATTGATGCCAGATTCCCACGCGGATTGTCCTCCCCCCACCATTCTCAAACGACTGCTATGAATGTCCTCGAATCCATTTTTCGGGAGGTGATCGGGTTTCTTGGAATCGGATCATGGATTGAGATCATTGCTTCCCACAATTATGGCCTTCTCCTGACCTACCGAGGGATAACTTCAGCCATTGGACCACTGATTCCTTTTCTCCTGATCTTCGAGATTGTCCGGGCATTGATGCACAAGACGTTTCGGGTTCGGGATTACAAAGTCATTTTCTTCATGTATGTGTTGAACCGGTTTCTGGGGAGTTTCATTTCGATCGCCGCGGTGGCGCTATGCATCGGGCTCTTTGAACCGTATTCGTTGTTCAAGACCAGTTTCACTTGGTATTGGGTGATCTACGGGTACATCGTGTGGGAGCTCAGCCACTTTGTCTACCACTACCTGGCGCACAAAGTGAGGCTCTTGTGGTGCCTGCATTCGACCCATCATGCTCCGGAGAGCATGAATCTGTTTGTTAGCCACGCCCATTTCTTTCTCGAAGCGCCGTACGCCGATTTCGTCCGTACCTCGATTTGTATGCTGTTGGGAATCAGCCCGCCTCTGTTGTTCTTCCTCATGTTCATCGATGGCACATGGGGAGCGTTCATTCACGCCGGCGAGAACCTCCTCAAAGACGGCCGGCTTGGCGTGCTCAACTCCCTACTTCTTACGCCTTCCCATCATCGGGTCCATCATTCGCGGAACCCGCTCTATATGGACACCAATTTTTGCAATTTGTTGAACATCTGGGACAAGGTGTTCGGGACTTTACAGCCTGAAAAGCGTGACATTCCTCCGGACTACGGAATTACCCGGGCGATGGACTCCAACAGCCTATGGGATGTCTACTTCGGGGAAATCGCCGCGTTGTGGGTCGACGTGTGGAAGGCTCCGGGTGTCAAAAACAAGATCCTTTATCTGGTCATGCCACCGGGTTGGAGCCATACCGGCCAACACAAGACCGCGACAGCGATTCGGCGGGCCTATCAGGCCAGCACTTCTCGGATGACTGGAGCCGAAACTTCGGTGAGCCGGTAGTTTTTGGCCCGAGTTCAGACCTTTGTTAGCTTGGTGACCCGCCCGTCCGCGATCCACTCCACCACGTAAATGTTCCCAATCCGGTCAACCCAGAGCGCGTGGGGTGAGATGAATCGCCCCGGCCGCCGCTTGTCCTGCGGGATGTTGGGGTACCCTTTCAGGTCGGGGTAGGTCGTTCCGAAATCATCCCACGAGGTGAGTGCTTTTCCCTCGACGTAGTCGCCGAGGTCGGCAACCTTGCGATTGTCCTTGTCGAAAATTGAAACCCGAGCGAAGAGATCGGGCACGTACAACAAGTCTCCCCGGTGGAGTGTGGTACAGGGGAAGCGAAGGTCGGCTCGGGTGAGCGCCTCGCCCAGCAACTTTCCCCCGAGCGTGAAGTTGACGACCCGGACATTGATGCGGTCTGATATCTGGAGGAGTGGTGTCCCACCCCGGGCGTCGATGCTTATCCCATGAGGTTGGTTCAAATGATGGGGCTCGGTCCCTCTTCCCCCGAACGACTCGAGGTACTTGCCGTCGGTGGCATCATACACGTGGATCCATGACTGGCCGTATCCGTCCGCCACGTAAAGCATCCCATTCGGAGCGAGCACGGACTCGGTTGGACTGTAGGGTCGGTCTTGGGCATAGACACTCCCCAGGTAGGGACGTCCCGCTTGCCAGACGACATCTCCGTCGAGGGTGGTCTTCACCACCTCGCCAAGACCCGTATTCGCAAGGTAGAGGAATTCCGTGCCTCCCTCTTCCGCAATTCGCAATCCGTGAGCGCCCCTGGCATAGGCCTGTCCCCACGAAGAGATGTAGTTGCCTTGGGCATCGAGGATCATGATGGCGTCACGGCTCTGGTTCGCGATGTAAAACCGGCCCGCGCGATCTTCTACGATGCCATGGGTATAGCCGAATCGCTTCCCCTGCGGCAGCTTGGCCCAGTGGTGGTCCATGCTGTACCGGAATTCGCCCCGTCCCAAGATCGGGAGCGCCCGGGGGTCGGGCGAGCCGGATGGATGGCCGGAACTCCGCGGGAGCGAAACGAGAGCGGCGGCGCTCATAGTTGCGGCCAGGAATTCTCGGCGACTCGTTGGTGAAGGAGAGCCAGGCGTCATGATCGGGCGACTCCTGAAACCGGAGGACTGAAATGCCGAGGTCAAGAATACAGATTTCCCGCTCGCTGGGCCAGCCGACGCAAACCTGCGCTGGGATGCCAATTTCGCAGGGTTGGCGTTCCGAAGAAAGTATCGCCACATTTGCGACGAGTCGCCGCCGGTGGGCCGGCGTCATCTCCATCCATGAGGCCGGCATGAGAAAACGAGTTGGCGCAGTCATCGCGGAATGCCTCCAGGCGTATCCTCCCAGGAGGGGCTCTTGACGAAGCATATCACCGGAACATTTGATGTGAAGTTGACTCCCCAGGCTCCGGAGAACAACGTCGGAGACCCGACGATTGGGCGAATGGCGATCGACAAACGGTTCCATGGCGATCTCGACGCCACGAGCAAGGGCCAGATGCTGGCCGCCGGCACGGACGTCAAAGGATCGGCCGGATACGTGGCGATCGAGCGGGTCAACGGTACGTTGCAGGGCCGGACCGGTACCTTTGCGCTCCAGCACAGTGGGACGATGACACGAGGAGCCCCGACGCTCGCCATCAGCGTTGTGCCGGATTCCGGCACGGGCCATCTGGCTGGTCTCGTCGGCACGATGATGATCAACATCGTCGACGGAAGACACCGGTACGAGTTCGAGTACACGCTGACCGCCGCTCCGTGACAACCGGTCATTCTCGCAAGACGTTGGAGGCTCAATGATTGGTCGCCCTGCTCAGGCCTGGCGCCGATTCGCAACCGGAGCACTTGTTGCGACCGTTTCAAGGCCAGCCTTCGCCCAAGTGCCGCAGCCCGTCCCTGCCATCGAACGTGGCACGCTGCCAAACGATTGGGCCGTTGGTGAATCAGGGTGCGTTGGCGCGATGGAGGTGCGAGTCCAGGACTACAATGAAAATTTCGTCATCCTGCGCCAAAGTGGATGCACCAATTTCGAGAAGCCATTTCTCTATCTGATCTTCGGCGAGCAGAAAGCCCTCCTAGTGGACACCGGAGCTCCCGGCGCAAATGTTGGCAACGCCGTTAAGGAGGTCATGCATCGTTGGTCCACACGCCACGAAGGGCGGACCCTTCCGCTCGTGGTCGTCCATTCCCACGGGCACGGCGATCATACTGCCGGAGACGGACAATTGTTGGGAACGGACGTGACAGTCGTCCCGGCCACCCTGGAGCGCATTCAGCAGTTCTTCGGCATTGGACGATGGCCTGGGGAGGTTGCGACCTACGATCTGGGCGGGCGCATTATCGATGTCATCCCGATCCCCGGACACCAAGTCGCGTCAGTGGCCTATTACGACCGGCGCACCGGCATTCTCTTGACCGGGGACACGATGTACCCCGGGCGGCTGTACATCAGAGATGCGGCGGCCTTTATCCAGAGCGTCCGGCGTCTCGTGGACTTTACGAGTACTCGGATCATCACGCACGTCCTCGGTGCTCACATCGAAAACAGCCGCACGCCGTATGTGGACTATGCGGAAGGGACGAAGTATCAACCGGCAGAACATCCGCTAGAACTCGGCCGAGCGCATTTGCTTGAATTGCAGGATGGCCTTGCCCAAATGGGGGCCCGTGTGGAGCGCCGGGTCCTGCGCGATTTCACCATCTGGCCGATCCAGCCGTGAGGAACGGAGGTTCCGGTCGAGAGTCGCGCGCCGTCGTAGCTGTCACGGCGGCGTTGGCGATGTTCGCCAGCTGCGTGCCGGTCAGAGCCCCGGCCCCTCCGCTCGCTGCGGGGGCCGCGGTTCGGTGGTGCGAGCAGGTGCCCCGGACCGCCAATCGGGCGCTCGAACGCGTCAAGGTGGCCTCAAGCTGGTTTGACGTCTACCGCGTCGAGGAAGGGGTCTTCGCCCTCATCGAAGCGAGCCAGTTCCAGGAAGCCATTTCCTACCTGATCGTGGGAACGAAACGGGCGCTCATGTTCGATACGGGCATCGGTCTCATCCCGATTCGCCCGGTGGTGGAACAGCTCACCAAGTTGCCCATCGAAGTCCTGAATTCGCATACGCACTACGATCACGTCGGAGGCAACGCCGAGTTCGACCGGATTCTCGCGTTGGGTACGCCGTATACCCGTGCCAATCAGCGCGGCTTTCCGCACGCAGAGCTGGCCGGCGAGGTCGCGCCGGAAAGTTTTTGCCGGGGCGCACCCGCCGGTGCGGATACGGCCGCTTTTCAGACTCGGGCGTGGTCTCCCTCTCGCATCATCGCCGATGGTGACACCGTCGACCTCGGCGGACGTGTGTTGGAGATCCTCCACGTGCCTGGGCATACGCCGGATGCGCTGGCACTGCTCGACCGTGCGAAGGGCCTGTTGTGGACCGGAGATTCATACTACGATGCGACCATCTGGCTCTATGTGCCGGAGACGGATCTCGACGACTACGAGCGTTCAATGAGCCGAATGGCTGCACTGGTTCCGGCGCTCAAGCGACTGCTCCCAGCGCACAACACGGCTTCCGCCGATCCGGTGCATCTTGTCTTGGGGAAGGACGCGATCCGGCAGGTGCGCGCTGGGGCGTTCCATGGCGTCGAGCAGACGAACAACCGGATCGTGTTCTGGTTTCCGGATTTCGCGATCCTCACTTCGAAGCCCCTCCTCGAAGGGAAGCGGGGAGATCAGGTTCGCGGGGGTTCCGGTCTCACCGCGTGGCCCTAGTACGCCCGTCTCACTCACCGATGGCCCCCCGGCGTGTCACGTGCTATCAATGGTGCGCAGCGAAGTCCCACACTGGAAAAGGAACATATGTCCGATCCGCAGTGGGTCGCCGTTGACCAGTACGTCGCCGATCTGATGCACCCGGCAGACCCCATCCTCGAGGAGGTCCTACGAGTGAGTGCGGTCGCCGGGTTGCCCTCGATCAGCATCTCTCCGGCCCAG
>JANYKV010000073.1 GCA_025358055.1 Gemmatimonadota bacterium | reverse complement strand
CGCACTGAGCCCAGTACGCGCGCGGAGATCGGACAGACTCCTGTAGTCGTTGCCATCTCTCCCTCCCAATCTCTCCTTGCCGTCTTTCTCTTGCCGTCCTGTTGTTGCCGTCCTGTCCTTGCCGTCTTGTTTTTCCCCTTTCCCAGTCGTAATCCTCTCTACCCCATCCGCCGACAACCCTTTGATGAACTGAAGTCCGATCCGGATTTCCCGCCCTCGTCCCGTAGTGCGGAACTCGCTTGCGTTGATATCCGGAGGAAGAATGGTAATCCCGTTGCGCCAGGCCTCCGCCACGTATGCGAACGGATGATAGAACCCGCCGCCGTTGGCGAGCACCGCCGCGTAGAATTCCGCGGGATAGTTAGCGCGCAAGTAGGCGGATTGTTGCGCCACTTGGATGTAGGAACACGAGTGGCCTTTGCAAAAGCTATAGCCCGCGAACGACATCACCATTTCCCACACCCGCTTGGCCACCTCCATATCTCGGCCCAAGGCGGCGGCGCCCACGAAGAATTCCTCCGCATAAGCCCCCAGATGTTTTGTGGGGCGCTTCTTCGAGAGGGCTTTTCGCAACCCGTCCCCGGTGGAAAGCGGCATACCGGCGAACGCGGCGGACACGTTCACCACGTCCTCCTGGTACACCATCACACCGAACGTCTCGCTCAGCGTGTCGCGGAGACAGGGGTCGAGCGGCTCGTAGGGCGCGCCGTGCAGGCGTTCGAGGTAGGTGCGAATAAAACGATTGGAGGCCGGCCGGATGATGCTGGTATTGAGCACCAGGAGATCGAAGGTCTCCGAGCGACTCTTGATGCACAGCAATCGCGACGCGGGCGACTCGGTGTAAAACACACCCATCGTCTGCCCGGTGCGAAACACTTCTCTCGTCGCCGGGTCTTCGCCGGCATCTGAAGAGGTATAGTCGAGCTGGCGGCCGGTATTCGTGTAGACGGCGGTGATGCCATCGCGGATCACCGCGAGGGATCGATTGCCCAACAGGTCGATTTTCACGAGGCCCGCATCCTCGGTGCCGTCCTTCTCGAACTGGATGACCGGAACGATGACATCGGGAAAATCAGCGAGCTCTTTGACGCCGGGTTGCGTCGGCACGTAATCGGTGAGCGCGGTGGGCACGATCACCACCCCGCCGGGATGGAGCGACAGGATCCGTGGCGTACCGACCAGTGGCATCGCGAGTTTCGCCAACTCCTGCCAACTCCGCGGCAAATCGAGATCCTTGTAATTGGGGTGCGTGGCCAAGAGTTCGGAGAGCGGCTGGTCTTCGCTGTACCAAGGAATTCGCCGAGTCACCTCTCGGATTTCTCCCGGCGGCCGGCCGTGTACCTTGGCCACCTCGCGGAGCGCGCCGCGCAGGCGGAACGTGTTGTGGTTCGCCACCATCGCGGCGCGGGGATGGGGATAGCGGTTGAACACGTAGGCGAGCACGTGATCTCGTTCGTCCCACGGAAAATCGAGATCGATGTCGGGTGGGTCCTTCCGCTCCGGATTCAAGAACCGCTCGAAGAGCAGCCCCGCGCTGAGCGGCTCCACGTGTGTGATGCCGAGGCAGTAGCTGACCACGGAGTTGGCGACGGAACCGCGCCCGCAATGGGTCGGCCCGTTTTGCACGATGTCGCGTACCACTAGGAAGTAGTCGGCAAATCCTTTCATCCCGATGATGGCCAGCTCGTGTTCGAGCCGGTCGTGGGTGATCGGCGCGATCTGTCCGTAGCGCCGATTCGCTCCTTCATAGGCGATCGTCCGGAGTTGTTCCATCGCATTCTCGTGTGCGGCGAGCCGGGGAGGCACGATGCGCCCGAACGGAATGCGATAGCGACAACGGTCCGCCAGTTCGCCGGCCCGATCGAGCGCGTCGGGGCAATCGGGAAAGTGACGCATGACGTCGGCGCTTGGGCGGAGCCAGGAGTCGCGGGGGAACGATTCGCCTTTCCCGGCTTCGAGGGCGGAGAGTGTGGTGTTCAGCGCGATGGCGCGAAGCAGGCGGTGGCGCGACCAGTCCTCCGGGTGCGCGAACATCACGGCATTGGTGACGACCGGAGGGATTCGGAGTCGCCGAGCCGCCGCGAGGACCTCATGTCGCTCTCGGCCGGGGCGGAGTTCGGCGTAGAGGTTGTCGGGCCCGCTCTGTTGCAACACCCGTTCGAGAAACGGAACGTCGCGGGAGAGCAGGAGCAGGCCGTCGCGATCCTGCGCGAGAATCTGATGTAGGGGCACGGCACCCCGTGCCCCGGCCCAATGAATGGTCGTAATCGCGCGGCAGAGCGCGGCCCAACCGTGGTCGTCGGTCGCCAGCGCCACGGTTTCTTCGCCGTTCGCCACCAGGTGGGCACCGAGAATCGGGCGGACCCCGGCGGCCTCGGCGGTCTGCTGGAACTCCACCGCGCCATAGACCGCGTTGGTATCGGTGCAGGCGAGCGTGGTGAATCCACGTCGGCTCGCCGCCTCGACCAGCGCTTCGGGGCTCGACGCTCCCTCACCTAGGGAGAAATAGGAATGGACGTGGAGATGGGAGAACATGGGAGGGAAAGGCGGGATGGCGGGAAGGCGGGAGGTCCGATCCGCGTCGTCACCTCATCCCCTGTCCCCCTCTCCGCTAAGCGGAGAGGGGGGATGCCCCGTCACATACGGTTGACAGCATACGTTTCTCTCTGCATCTTCCCGCCTTCCTACCTCCCTTTCCCTTTTCCCATTTCCCTGTTCTTTTCCCGTCCTTATGCGTGCCATCGTCTACACCGCCGCCGGCGGTCCCGAAGTCATCGCTCTCCGAGACGTTCCCACGCCGGAGCCCGGCGCCGAGCAGGTGCGGGTGCGGGTCGGCGCGTCGGGACTCAATCGGGCCGACATCATTCAGCGTCGAGGGCGCTATCCCGCGCCGCCGGGCTGGCCGAAGGA
>JANYKV010000069.1 GCA_025358055.1 Gemmatimonadota bacterium | reverse complement strand
GTCCTTCGAACGGCCCGGCCGGACGTGGTGCGGCTCGTGCTCGACGGGATTCCGCTGCGCTTCGAGATGCGCCATGAGCAAATCGCGGGCATCGACCTGTACCGGATCCGCCAGGCACGTGGGTCGCCGCTCCGCGGTGAGCATATTCGCTTCACGGATTGCCCAGCAGGCTCTCTTCACGAAACGCCTTCGAGGCGGCGAGCCGACCTAGCAGGCATTGAGGGGGGGATCGTTTCCCGCCTGAGGATCTTCGAGCCCCAAGAAAAAAGGCCGCCCGAAGGCGGCCGATTTTTCGCCGATGAACCGGCGGCACCACTCCCGAGGACGGACTCGAACCGCCGACCCGGTGATTAACAGTCACCTGCTCTACCAACTGAGCTACTCGGGAAAACGCGCTGAACTACGCGGCAGAACAATAGTAAGCGCACAAAAATCCTGCAATAAGACCAGCCCCGTCCCCGCGGGTCAGATGCCTCACAACCGGCCCCGATCGGCGGCCTAAGCCATTGCGGTACAATGCCAAACGTTGGCCAAGCCCGACCAGGGCCACCCAGCCCCAAATGGAGGCCCGACTCTCGGCCCTCGAACCGCCCCATGTGACGTAGGTCACAAACCGAGAATTCATATTGTAAGTCATTGCAATAAATAGCTTTACAAATCATCGAAATCCTTTGAAAATGAGGACTTTCCTGTTAGGTTTTGGCATGGTCCTGCACCCGCTTTTTGGGCACGAAGCCGCCCGCAAAACGATTGCCCACGCCCTCAGAACCGACCGCCTTCCCCAGGTCCTTCTGATTGTCGGCGAGGACGGGGTAGGCAAACAGAGGCTCGGCCTCTGGGTGGCGCAGATGGCCCTGTGCCAGGCGCCCGGTGAGGAGCCTTGCGGTACCTGCCAGCCCTGCCACTTAACCCTCACCCTCGGGCACCCCGATCTCCACTGGTTCATCCCCGTCCTGCGACCCAAGGCTTTCGAGCCCGATAAGCAACTGGACGAGGTGGCCGAGGCGATCGCGGAAGTCCTCGCGGAGAGGCGGACGCGATCGCTCTATGGACCTCGCGACGGCATGACCATGCACGGCGTTGCCGCAGCCCGGCTGATCCAACGGCACGCCGCGCTCACGACAGTGCTCGGCGGTCGCAAAGTGTTCCTCATCGGCAATGCGGAACGGCTGGTTCCCCAGGAGTCAAGCCCAGAGGCCGCCAACACGCTTCTCAAATTGCTCGAAGAGCCGTCGACGGGGAGCATTTTTCTGCTCACCGCACGTGACGCCACGGGCGTGCTCCCCACCATCCGAAGCCGCTCCGCACCGCTTCGCCTTGGGCGGCTCCGAGACGAGGACGTCGCAGCCTTCCTCTCCACCCACATGGACCCGCCACTCAAAGCATCTGAAGTGGCCGAGCGTGTCGCCGCGGCTGAGGGGTCCATCGGGCATGCAATCGCCGGGGGTGCCGCCGCCACCCAGGGCAACGCCGCTGCCGTCGAAGTGCTCGAGGCGGTATTCAAAGGCGCCGGGCCCCAGCTCGAGCGAAGCCTGCGGCAGAATCCTTGGCAGGCCCGCGGGGAATTCACGACGATGCTTGATTCCCTCGCTGACCTTCTCGGCGAGGCGGCCCGCGCGGCGACCGGAGAACGTCCGCGTCGCCCGGTGCCGGAACGCCTCCTTTCCGCGAAGTCGCCGGCCCGGCTGTCCCTGGCACTCGACCGGGTGCAAGTCGCTCGCGAAGCGGCTCAGGGCAACGTCAATCCGCAACTGTTGCTCGCGGTGCTCACCACGCAGCTGGCGGAGGTCCTCTGAAGCTCTCCCATCTCGACGCGGGCGGAGAGGCGCATATGGTGGATGTGGGCCACAAATCGGCGACCCGACGTACTGCGGTGGCCGAAGGACGGGTCCGCATGTCGGCCGCCGCCTACGAGGCGGTCCGCACCCAGAACGCCGCCAAGGGCGACGTGTTGGGCGTAGCCAAGCTGGCCGGCATCATGGGGGCGAAACGCACCAGCGATCTCATCCCGTTGTGTCATCCGGTGGGACTGGACCAGGCTGAGGTTAGCGCCGAACTGGATGCGAGCCTCCCTGGGGTGCTCATCACTGCCACTGCCACCGTCACCGCAACAACTGGCGTGGAGATGGAAGCGCTCACGGCGGTGGCCGTAGCCTGCCTCACCGTCTACGACATGGTCAAAGCGATCGACCGGGGGATGATGATCGAAGGCATTCGTTTGCTGCGGAAGACCGGCGGGACCCGCGGCGACTGGGATGCGGTGGCCTCGTGACCATACGGCTCAATCTCGCCCGGCCCGTAAAGCGGGCAGGCCGCCTAGCGGCGCTTGTCGTTGAGCTCATCACCTGCGCGCTCGTGCTCACGGCCATGCGGTCGGACGCCCGACACGCGCGCGGCATTCCGCCAGTTCCGCCCGCGGCCCAGCCGTTGATAGACGTCGAGATGGGACGGCTGATGATCCAACGATCGGGAGCCATTCTCGCCTATGCGCACCAGTATCGAATTCCAGTGGACCTCGCCTCGGCGATTTACGACATCGCCACGGTCGAGCGGGTCACGCCCTCATTGGCGTTCCACCTGGTGCGGGCGGAGAGCGAGTTTAAGGAACGCGCGCGGAGCTCACGGGGTGCACTGGGCTATGCCCAAGTCCAGCTCGAAACGGCAAAGGACCTCGCGCCTTCCATTCTCGAGGCCGATCTCCTCTCCCGCGACATGAATTTGCGTTTTGGCTTCCGGTTCATGAGGCAGCTTCTTCGTCGGTTCAGCAATAACGTGGACCTGGCCCTCCTCGCCTACAATCGGGGTCCGTCGCGCGTGGAAGAGATCATGCAGCAGGGGGGAGATCCGGAAAACGGCTATCCGGATGCGGTACTGCGGCGGCACAAGGTCCGACCCTCGACACGGAGCGACACCACGGTCACCCGCATCGGGATAGAATAGCGGCTACGCTTTCGTCTTCGGCGCCGGGTGTGCCTTTCGCTTGGTACTACGCCGTGACGAATTAGAACGCGGCGGGCCGGTTGGAGGCGATACCCGCAGCCGGCTCCCGGCCCGCAACTTGGCATGCTTGGCGAGGTGGTTCCACGATTTGAGTTGCCGTTCGCTCACTCCGAAGTTGTCCGCGATCTCCCCGAGTGTCTCTCCCGACCCGACCACGTGGTATCGCGCAACGACGCGCCGGGATCGCGGCTCGTCATCCGGCAGCGATTTCGGAAGCACTCCGCGCACCGGCACCACCACCACTCGCCCCGGAGGCAAGGTCCGTTTGGTCTTGCTGAGCTCCGGATTTGCACTCACCAGGGCGGCCACTTTCACATGATATCGCGCCGCGACCAACTGCAGGGTCTCGCCCCGCCGGGTCCGGTGTTCAAGGAAGGGAACGCGTTCCTCGGGCGGAAGCGCAGCCACCGCTCTGGCAGTGGCCTCACCGGCGCCGGCCGGCACTCGCACCATGGACGGGGTTCCGGGGGGCGTCACCAAGCGAATGTATTGGGGATTGAGATCGCGGATCTCATCGAGGCTTGCGCCACTCACCCGGGCGATAACATCAAGGCCCGTCGCGTCAGGAACGATAAGGGAATCCGGCATTGGCGGCGTCGGATCGATGGCCGCAAAGCCATACCGGGTTGGCTCCTTCGCAATAATGGCCGCAGCAAGGAGCTTGGGAACGTAGTCTTTGGTTTCCCGCCGAAGAAAACGAGTATCCGACAGCTGGAAGAATGCCGCGTCCGAAAATACCGTCGAAGAGTCGTCGTCGGTGTCACGTTCCGGTAGCCGTTGCAGACCTCGAGCAACCTTTCCGGGACCGGCGTCATACGCGGCCGCCGCCAGAAAGTGGGAGCCAAATCGCGCCGTGAGGTTTGCGAGATAACGCGCGGCGGCATCCGTGGCCCGGAAAGGATCACGCCGCTCATCCACCCAGCCATCCACGCGGAGACCGAAGAGTTTTGCGGTCCCCTTCATGAACTGCCACATGCCGACGGCGCGCGCAGTGCTTACCGCGGTGGAGGAAAAGCCCGATTCGATGAGCGCCAGATACATCAGGTCGCCTGGAAGGCCGTATTCCCGGAGCTTGCTACGGATCAATGGTTCATAGCGTGGCATCCGCTTGAGCCAAATGGCCATGCGATCGCGTGAACGGCCCTGGAAAAAATCGACGTAGTACCGTACTCGATCCTGATCAGAAAACGTCGAAACGTCGATGTCCCAGGTGACCGCGGTGCCGGGCGCCGCGCTGGATTCTGGCGGCAGCAGCGCCCGCACGCTGTCCGGAGGATGCGCGTTCGCCAGCTGTTCGAGGGCCCGAGCATCGGCGGCGGAATCGGCGGCGCGCTGGAGCGCTCGGAGGGAATCGTGGGTGGCAGTCGGCGAGGATGCGGTGGCGGTGCGACTCTCGGCGTGCCCGGCCGCACTTGCCGAACGGGAGTCGAGGTGGGGTTCGGCTGCAGGAACCGAACCCGCTTGCTCAGTCTTGGGAGCCAATCGGGGCGGTACCTCAGGCCCGGCCGGAGGGCGATGCGCACACCCGACCACGCACAAGAGTAGAAGGATCGAACCAACTCGACTCATTTCGACTCCAGTCTAGGCGCCTAGCGAACGTTCCTTTGACCTGGGGCACGGTGCCGGGGGCACGGCCACCACCGCATCAATATTAGACGCTTGATGGCGGTCAACCGTTTCATTTCTAAACGGGCTAGTCTTGGCGTCGTCGAAGCCGCCCCAAAAGGATCCGGTTGGTGGCATTGAGTACTGCAAGAGCGGCACCACGAGGGACATCATCCTCGGCGAGGTAGGAGCCGACGATCCGGGGCCCTTTGCCCTCTCCCCCGCTGGCCGCGAGGGAGACGATGACCACGGTGGCATCGAAGGCGCGGAGGGCTTTGACGCCGAGGAGCTCGAAGGACATGTCGCGAACGGCTTGGGATAGGGCCTGGACGCAGGCCAGAGCGGCACACCGGAGCTCGCCGGATTGGGAGGTGAGACCCTGGGCCTCACCGGTCATGGGTGGATCGTCGCGCCACGTGAGGGTAACCCGCGCGGTGCATTGCCCGTTGGGAAGCCGTTCGAGCGAAAAGCCCGAAAATCTGAGGCGATCTGAGCTCGCGATAGGAGCCATTAGGTCTCGAATCCAACCTCCAGCTGGTGCCGTGCTGGTTCGTCCACATGACGGACGACGTCCACTTCAAGATGCGGGCGCCCGGCATCATCGGATGCGACCCCGATCACGAGCATTTCGCCATCGGCCATTTCAATCTTCAGCTGCCGCATGTCGGAGCGCATGTGCATTTCCGCGATCTGACGCCCCTTGAGGCTACTGAGGGTGGAGGCAACTCGGCGAAGATCCTGAACGGAGATTTGCATCATATACATCACGGCATCCTAAGCGAGATGTTCGGCCAATAGGGCGGCCAAGGATTGATCTGAAATCTGTTCGGCTTGCGCAAACAGACCCGACTTGGAACTCGACTCGATCGGGTACGGCGCCCACAGCGCGCGACGACCGGTTCCCGCGGCCCGAAACGACAGCACCAATCCCCATGAGGCCGAGTCCGGCCGGCGCTCCGCCGCGAGCGACACGTTCCATATATGATCACCGACCTCTAGCACACGCCACGCCATTGGTCGCGATTCCTTCGGGTGGATTGGCCAATATCCCCCGCAATTCGGAGGTGGTCAAGGGTTGACCTTTTCACCGGCTCGCGCGCACGATCCATTTGAGGAGACGTCCTCCCGCCGTGTCAAGTTTGGCCCGGAGTGAGAGGGTCGCTGCCCGCTTGATGCCTTCGCTCATCGTCGGGTAGGGGTACACAAACGAAGTGAGCGATTCAACCGGGAGTTTTTGGTGCATCGCCAGCAGCACGGGGGCGAGCAATTCACCCGCACCCGCGCCAACAATGGTTGCACCGAGGATTCGCCGCCCCTTCGCCGAGATCAATTTGACAAATCCCTCTGAACGGCGGCTCACGATCGCTCGGTCGAGGTCCGCGAAGGCGTAGCGAAAGGTCCGTACATCGCCGCCCTGTTCACGCGCCGCTGCCTCGGTCAGCCCCACTTGCGCGAGCTCGGGGTCGCAGTAGGTGACGCGCGGCACGAAACGAGCATCCAATCGCGTGCGAAACGGCGTGAGAGCGTTCCGCACCACCAACTTGGCTTGATGCTCCGCGAAATGGGTGAACTGGGGCCCGCCGGAGACGTCGCCCGCGGCCCAGATTCCCCGGCGCGTGGTGCGGAGCCACGGATCAACGAGGATCCCGCCCGGCTCGACAACCGCGCCGGCGGCGGGCAGGTTGAGCCCGGCGACGTTCGGCCCCCGCCCGGTCGCAATGAAAATCTCTCCTACGGACAATCGCCGTTCGTCCCCAGCATCCGATCGCCAGATCACCACTTTCCCAGTGGTTTCCGGCTCGACGCGAACCACCGTGACGCCGGTGTGGACGATGACACCGTCCCGCGCAAGCGCTCCCCGCACCACCCCCGCCGCTTCCGGGTCTTCCTGCGGAAGAATTTCAGGGGCCATCTCCAGCAACGTCACCGGAACCCCCAGCCGCTGGAAGATTTGAGCGAACTCGACCCCGATCGGCCCTCCCCCGATGATCGCGACGGACGCGAGAGATGCGGTCAGGTCGAGCACGGTCCGGTGATTGAGAAAGCCGGTCTCGCGCAGGCCGGGAATCGGGGGTACCGTCGGGACGGACCCGGTCGCGATGACGATCCGTTTGGACTGGAACGTGTCGTCACCCACCCAGACCGTGTCGCCGCTCGCTAATTCGGCCGGCGCAAATCGCACCTCCACACCTAGGGCACGAAAACGTTCCGGATCGTCATGGACCGCCACCTGGTTCCGGGCGATCCGCATTGCCGCTAGCGCGCTCGCGAAGTCGGGCCCAGGCGTGGATCGCTCGAGCCCGAATTGCGCAGCATCGCGTCGTATCGCGGCCGCCGCGCCGGATGCCAGGAGCGCCTTGCTCGGCACACACCCGGTCCAGAGACAATCGCCGCCCAGCCGGTCCCGCTCGACCAACAAGGGTCGCGCGCCGAGGTACGCGGCACCAGCAGCGGTCACGAGCCCCGCGGTGCCACCGCCGATCACGATGAGATCGAAGGACTCGGCCATCTAGTTTCCGGGAGAAGCGAGGGAAGCGCGAAGAGACGAAGGGATGCGGCCGATCTCAGGCCCGGACGAGGGCGCGGAACCGGCGCATCAGATCGCGGGTGACCGGACCGGGTCCACCGGCCCCGATGGTCCGGCCGTCATACACGCGAATCGGAGCCACCTCACTCGCGGTGCCCGTGAGGAACGCTTCGTCGGCCGTGTAGAGATCATAGCGATTCAAAATTTCTTCCCGCACCGGAAGCCCGGCCGCTCGGGCGAGCTCGAGGATCGCGTCCCGCGTCACCCCGGCAAGAATTCCAGCAAACGGAGGTGGAGTTCGGAGCGTGCCCTTGGTCACGATGAAGACGTTTTGCCCCGATCCCTCGGCCACGTTGCCGGCCGCGTCCATCATAATGACTTCATCGGCGCCGGCCTCGAGACCTTCAATTTTGGCCATGACATGCGCGAGATAGTTGAGGGACTTAACCCGGGGAGAGAGTGCCTCGCGGTGCGGGATGGGCGTCCCCGCGGTCACCACGCGAAGACCCTGGTCGTACCGTTCCTGCGACCACACCATAATCGTATCGACAATAATGATAACCGTAGGCTTGGGACACTTACGGGGGTCGATGCCCAGATCGCCGACGCCGCGGGTCACCACGGGCCGGATGTATGCGTCCTGAAGTCCGGAGCGTCGCACGGCTTCCGTGGTGACGGCCGCAAACTCCTCGCGTGACAACGGGATCGTAAGGTTGATGGCTTGGGCAGATGCATAGAGTCGATCGATATGCTGAACGAGGCGGAAGATCCGGCCCTCATAGACTCTGATTCCTTCAAAAATGCCGTCGCCATATAGGAGGCCATGATCGTAGACCGAGATCATCGCGGTCGATCGGTCATGCCATTGTCCATCAACCCAGATTGTTGTCACGTACGCTCGCTTCCCGATTCGGGCTTTCCGATAATGAGTGGGGCGGGCTCGTGACGAGCCCGGTTGCGTTTGGCGAGCGCCAGGTCATGGGCCGCCGCGAAGCTCTGGATGGTGAGCCAGGTCACGGCGATGACGGCAAATACATAGATCGCGACAGCCCTGATCACGGTCTTGTTGCCAACTGGGGCCCTGGGGGCTTTCGTCAGCCGGACGACCACCAGCCCGTCCACAACCGAGAAGGCGGCGCACACGGCAAGAGCAACCACGATGAAGCCAAGCACGAAACCCATGCTCCGGAGTGCCTCGCGCCGGTCAGTACAGACATTGGCGGTAAAAAAAAGGAGCAAACCGGCGACGATGACCGGAAGTTGGAGCGACATGGCACTCAGGAGAGTGAACCGCCAGGTTGGGTCCGAAGGATCGATAGACGGGAGGTCGAAATAGAGCCCGACGAGCGGCACGGCCACCAACATGAACGCAATAGGGTAGGTACCAGCCGCGACGCGCCGGAAAAAAGAAGGTGTAACCAACATTGATCTCCAACTCCAATAGGAAACGAGACCCGACCACAGAATATCCCGGGCAGGCGGAATCTAACGGACCGCAAAGGAACTGCCTACTTCATAGCCTCTTGACGGTTTGGCCACATTCATGAAGATGGCAACATCGGCCCAGGGTGTTTGGTCCATCGCGGCTCTCCTATATTGCATGGAGCGGGCTCTTGACGGGACTAGGACTGGAGGCCTGACATAGAGGGCCGAAGTGTGCAAGTTTCGCTGAGTCCAGCGTCGCCGCAGGGGAGAAAAGCCCCCCGACTCTCAGCAGTTCCTTCTAAAGCGCTCGGAGACCACGTGTATATCCCGTCCTTTGTCTCTCGCCTGGCATCCGCAGCAATCGTGGCAGTTCTCGTCGGGGCATGCAGCGATTCGACTTCCACTCCGAAGCCGTCGATCGGCGTTTCCGTCCAAACCCTCAGTGTAACGCAAGGAACGACCGGCACCACCTCGGTCACGATTCAGCGAAACAACGGGTATAACGCCGCAGTCGACCTCACCCTCGAAGGCGCACCGGCCGAGGTCAGCGGAGTTTTTAGCCCCAGTAGGGTGACCAATCCGGGCACCGCGAGTTCGCTCGCCGTGACGGTCGGATCTTCGGTCGCGCCCCAGACGTACAGCCTCACCGTCCGCGCCAAAGGCACTGGTGTCTCGGACAGCACCGCGACCCTGAGTCTGACCGTGACGCCGGCGCCGAGTTTCACGCTGACGGTCCCGTCGGGGACGACGAACCTCGCGCAGGGCGGAACTTCGCAAGCGATCATCACCATCAACCGCGACGCCGGCTTTGCCGGTGGAGTGGCGCTCACCGCGAGCGACCTCCCCCAGGGAGTCACCGCGAGTTTTGATCCCTCGCCCGCGACTGGCACTTCCTCGACCTTGACCCTCACAGCCACTGCCACGGCCACCACCGGGAACGCGACGGTCACCATCCACGGCCAGGCCCCCGGCTTGCCGGCGAAGACGGTAACCCTCCCGATTGCGGTGGTCGCCACGGCCCAGTATGCGCTAACGCTCAACCAGGCCGCACTCGGCGTCGTCCAAAACGGCAACGGACAGACCGTCATCACCATCACTCGGAATGCAGGCTTTACTGGCGCCGTGGCCCTCACGGTCGAAGGCGTGCCGACGGGGGTGACCACAACGCTCAATCCCGTGAGCCCGGTAAGCGCGAGCCAGACCACCTTGACTGTCGCCACGGATTTTTCGGCCGCCGTGGGCAATGCCCCGCTCACCATCCGTGGACAAGTGAACGGTCAACCGGACATCACGACGCCACTCGCGCTCTCCATTGCCCCGGCCACGACACCGCCAGTCACGGTGCAGGTCGGGTCCAGCGCCTTGACGATGTCGGCGACGGGGCAAGTCACGACAACGATTGATGTCACGAAATTGCCTGGCTTCAGCGGCGTCGTAACGCTGGGCACGTCGAATCTCCCCGCGGGAGTCACGGCAAGTTTCAATCCGACGAGCCTCGCACCGCGAAGAGCCCCAGGAGCCAAAGGCTCCGCGCAGGCGCGCGTCTCCTCGACCGTGACGCTCACAGCAAGCAACGGGACGCCCGGAACCTTCAGCTTCAACATCACGGCCACGGGACAGGGTTTCCCGGAAGCGGACACGCCAATCCAACTGACGGTCCTGAATCCGAGCACCGGCAGCATTGTCTTTTCCTTCTCGTGCTCCGCCGCCAATACGATTCCAGTCTGGTTCGCAAAGCAAGATGGCGGAGGGGCATGGAGCCAAGTGGCCGTCGGCGCCAACAACACCTGGTCCTTCGACCTGTCATCCGGAAAGGGTGGCGTGGCCTGGGTGTCGCCGAATGGGGCGGGGGGCTATCAGCTCACGGTGTATTTTGCGACTCAATCCGAGATGACGTCGATCGGAACGACCCAGTGCGGAAGCTTCGGTACCAAATCGGTGAACGGTTCCATCATCGGCCTGACCACGAGCCAGATCGCGCAGATCTCCCTGGGGAGGGCACCGACGACCGTCCTGGGTGGTGGCGCGGGCACGTTCCAACTCACCGGAATCCTGGACGGCTCGCGCGATCTCATCGCGGCTCGGAGCACCATCATTTCCGCGACGCTCGTCTTCGACAAACTCATCTTGCGACGCGGGCTCAATATCGCCAACAACGGGACGCTCGCCCCCATTGATTTCAACGCACTCGAGGCCTTTGACCCGGACACGAAAAACCTGACGGTCACCGGGGCTGGGACCGACCTCGTCTCGGCGATTTCGTCGTACACGACGGCCAACGGTGCGCTCACCGTTCTCTCGACCAGTCTGCCAAGCACGACCTTGCCGACCACTTATTCCGGCGTACCATCGTCACAGGGGGCAACTGGCGACCTCCATTCTCTGTCGGCGGTCGCGACGGACGCAGGCGCGACGGCCATCCGCACCTCAACGCTATACTTTAGGGATGCCGTCGATCAGATTCTGGCGCTGGGACCAGCGCCAGCTGCCACGGTGACCGTCGCGGCCTCGACACCCTATGCCCGAATCCAGGCGGCTTGGTCGATCCAATCCCAATACAACAAGTTCTTCGCCTTGAGCGGGACGCAAGCGAGCGGCGGTCCACACGCGTTCACGGTCGCCGCGACACCAGCGTACTTCGGGCCGACGACTCACATCACCATCGGTGTTCCGAACTTCAGCGCGGTGAGCGGATGGCAGGACATTTATGGGCCCGTGGCCGGGAGCCCGGTCATTTGGGGCGTCTTCACTTCCGGCTGGAATCTCTCGGGGGGCGGCGTTGGGGCCCCGGTTGCCGAAGGAAGCCAGTCCCTTTCGGCACTGCAGCGAGGGAGCATCACGCCCTAACCGGCGTCGGGCAGTGTAGACCGCAACAGCTCCGTCCTCATCCCGAGGGCGGGGCTGTCGGTTTCTGGGGCCGATCACGCGCAAGCAATGCGTCGGAGGAAAGAGGCCACGGTGAATGGTGCATCCGGAGGACCGGAGAGGGGGCAGAGGGAATCGAACCCACGACCTGTGGACTAAAAAGTCACCTCCCGAGCCGCAACGACATCACGGAGACCTTGACGGCCCAGAGGAGGTCCTGTGATGGGTGATCGACTTCCAGTAGTCTGGGAGCCTCCAGAGGATCAGCACCAGCCCGAGCATAGTGGCCACGGAATCGTGGGTCATCCATCAGCTCCTTAACCAGCATTGCCCCAAAACAAGCCTCACCCTCAACTCCTCACTACAGCAGAACCCATTCCAGGACAGGCTATGCCCCAAAACCGCCGCCATCCTGCACAGCTCCCCCCGGCGCAAGTCGGAGTAAGTGACTGCAACAAAAGAACATGATGACGAGTGACGATGAACGGCTTTCCCGTTGGCAGGCCGGCTCGATCAAACGAGGGGGGTCAAGCCTACGACTGAATGGAGGTTCCGCCCATCGGACTGCAGCGGAAAAACTACACTCAGTTTTCAGGTCAGTGGGCTTAGACCGATTCCTTCAAGTTTTGGTCGACGATCCACGCCAGCAGCCGATGAATAGCGGCCTCGGGAGGCTCATGTTCTGCGCCCTCGAACGTGAGTCGATCCCTCGCGCCATCGGTCAGGACCCAGAAGATCGGGGCCATGGTCGGATGGGAAGACAGGATCGCGGGGCGCTGGGAGTGTCGAGCGCGGTGAATCTGGCCCTGGTAGAGGAACCACCGAGGCGCGAGCTCGGGGATCCGCGCCAGAAACATCCCATCGCTATGCCGGCGGCATTCGCGGAGTTGCAGCGGGATCCGGCGCCGGAGCAGGGTCTCTGCATCGAGCACGTCCAATGCGCGGGCAATCGCGTCGGCGACTGGTGGTCGAGCACCTCGCGCGTCGCCGAGAGTTGCACGTCGCTATAGGCACTAAACTCGACCAACGGATCGGGCTCCGCCCAGTGGACGATTGGCCCGGCATCCGGTACGCTGCACGACGAACACGCCCATATCTCCCCGTCGACGATTGCTGCCCTACGGTGCCCTTCGGGGTCTCTTGGTGGTTAGGCGATTAGATCATTCCGCCTTTTTCATGATTGCATTCTTCCCACAATAGCTGAAGGTTGCGCCTCGTGTTGCTGTCGCCCCTGACGAAGTCTTTCTCATCCCCAACGGGAAGACTCGTCAGCGTCACCGCGCACTTGGCCGATGTGATGCTTTGCGTGCCCAATCCCCCACAGTTTGACCCACAGTCACAACGGGTGCTTCGTTTAGCGGCAGGACTCTAATCGCAGAGGTGAAGCAATGGGAAGGAGTTGCGGAGTGGGGGCGGTGGGAATCGAACCCACGACCTACGGATTAAAAGTCCGTTGCTCTACCAATTGAGCTACACCCCCGAGAGGGACCAAACATCGTTATTCGCAGTGAGTTAGACAAGGCTCGCCTCCTTCGTTCCACCCCGATAATGTTTGCCTGGTACCCACGAGTACGCCACCCCTAGCGCAATTCAGCGCCGCGCCGGATATTCCGGCACTAGTCCCGACATTCGACTTGGGATTGCGGCCCCGTCCGCCTCCATCCCTTCGGTAGTGGGTATCCAACTCCTCCGAGGGAGGTTCGCGTGCCCGGCTTTCAACTTCGTGCCCCCGCCTCTGTTCCCTCATCAGATCGTTTCGCGCTGATCGTCCCCGGGTGCGTCGGCGGGGCGGGTGAGCCATGAGAAACGCGCGGGGCTTCACGTTGATCGAGGTGTTGCTCGTCGTTGTCATCATCGGAATTTCGACCGCCATCGCGATTCCGAAGTTCGCGGCGACCAAGGACAAGGCCAAGTTGGCCTCGTTGAAGACGGATCTGCGGAATTACATGACCGCGGAGGAGGCCTATTTCTCCGATTACTCCCAATACGGTACCAGCGGCAACTTGGTGTTGGCGTCAGGTTTCGCCTTATCGTCCGGGAACACGTTCGTCGGTGGTCTTGCCGGTGCGTCTGGATGGTCGCTCCATATTCGGAACCCCTCGATCCGCACCGGCACCAATGACTGCCAGGTTGCGGTTGGGTCGACGGCCCTTTCGACGACGCTTGACGGCGTCATTGTCTGCCCCGCGGGGGGAACGAGATGACCATTCGGGGCCTGGCGGGTCGAGGGAGGTGAATTCAACCTGGCCGCCGCCCGGCGGCTCGCCCGGCTTATGATCAGGGAGTCGCCAACACCCTAACAACACATCGAAGCAATGGAGATCTACCGCCACATCGCCGAAATCCCGGGCGAATTTTTAGAGGATTCCAGTGCCGCAATCGTCATATGGACTCGCTAACTAACTAAGGACGACAATCCAAAGCCGATCAGAGCCGCGATCAAGATTGGGTTCCCCAACGCTCACGGCGACCGCAGGACTAACTCCGCACCCATCAAGACTCTGACATTCGGATCGAGCGTCACTGTGGCGGGCGCTTGGTCGCTGGCAATTCGAAACTGTTGGTGCCGATCCGTGAGGTCAATACGCTCCACCCGCACGACACCGCCTTCCCCACCGACGGCTACTTCCAACGGCACGCGGAACGGCACACCGGGCTGCGTCTGGTGGAGCTCCACAACGACGACCTTGCCGCCCGCATCGTAGCGCCAGTTTCCGGAGATTCGCGGAACTCCGCCTCGGTACAACCATTGGTCGAAGAACCATTTCAGATCGACCCCAGCCGCCCCCTCCATCGCACGACGGAAATCATCGGTGCTCGCGTTCGCGCCGCGATAGCTGCGATAGTAGTCCCGGATGCCGGCCCAAAATTTGTCGTCGCCGAGGAGACCCCGGAGCATGTGCAAGGTCCAGCCACCCTTCTGGTAGGTCTGCACCGTCGTCACCTTGGACATGTCCGCCAAGCGGTCGTGCACCACCCGGTAGTCGGGATTCTTCGCGTCGAACTCCAGCACGGTCTTCCGGCTCGCCTTGAGGCCGGCGAGGAATTCATCGTGGCCGTAGGCGTGCTCGATGAAGAGGGAGGTGAAATACGTCGCAAACCCCTCGCTCAGCCACACGTCATCCCAGTCCCGTTCGGTGACCGCATTGCCGAACCACTGATGCGCAATCTCGTGAATGATCACGTTCCGCCAGCGGGCGCTCCGGGTGCCGGTCACCGCGTCGGCGGAATAGAAAATGTTCGACGCCGCCTCCATGCCGCCGCCACCGACACTGTTGGACTGCACGTTGGCGAGCTTTTCATAGGAGTACGGCCCGATCCAGGTACTGAAAAAGGCCAGCACATCCCGGGTCGGAACCGCGAAGTCGTAAAATCCGGCGCCCCGGTCCTTGGCATATACCCACGTCTCGATCGGCACGTGGTCATAGTCTCCGACGCGCTCGACGGCGAATTCCGCGACGCCGATGGCGAACAGCCACGGTGCGATGGGCACCGATTCCCGCCATACGGTGCGGGTCCGGCTGCCCGGCAGGTTGGTGGTTTCAATCCGTTCACCGTTGGCGACAACTTGATAATGTGACGGTGCATTCACCCGGAACCGACACGTGGCCTTGTCGGAGATATGATCGATGAGGGGGAGCCAGTTTCGGGCCTTGTTGGGCCAGTTGTCACTGAAGAAGGTTCGGTCGCCATGCCGATTGGGCCCAATGATAAGGCCGGTGACGGGCACTCCATGGTACGCGATGCTGATCGGAAGGCTAGCGCCGGCCCGCGATGGCTCGGGCAGCACGATCGAAAGGCGATCGCGACTCTGGGAATACGGCACCACCCGATCGAGGATCGTCACCGAACTGACGGTCATGCCCTTGCCCGTATGCTCGGACGACGGCTCGACAAGATCCAGCTCCAGCGTCTTGAGGCCGTCGGCGAGAAATTTGATATCGACGATGGCCCGACCCACGATCTCATCGGTCGAGTCGCTCAGCGTCAGATCAAAGTCGTAGTGGAGCACGTCGACCGGCTGGCGCGGATATGTGTCGATACCCGGGTGGGCGATGGCGGAAAGCAGGAACCCGACTGTCAGCAGAGCACTCCGAATCATGGTCCCCCCCGGTTGGGCCCATCGGTTGAATCAATGTGCATCGGGCTTGACGTTCCTCGCCAGTTGCGCTTCTGCGAAATGACCCTTGGAGTTTTCAGGAGGGCCCTCGACCGAGCAGGGGGAGCAATTCGGCGATGTTCTCCAAGACCCGACGGGCGGTTGAAAAATCTCCGTCGCGGGTCAGCGGAGTCGGAACGACGACGCAGGGCACTCCCGCCGCGACTGCCGCCGTAAGGCCTCGCTCCGAGTCTTCGACCGCCAGGCAGGCTTCTCGCGGCAATCCGATCCGCCGAACCGCGGTGACATAGGGCTCCGGATCTGGCTTCATTTTCGTGTAATCGCTGCTGGTGAGCACGAAATCGAAATACTTGAGCAGCCCGGTGTTGCGGTGGATCATGTCGAAGTGATCCCGGCGCGAACTGGTCACAATTCCCATTCGGTAGCGGCCGTGCAGCGCGGCAAGGACAGACTCCACCCCGGGGATGGCCACCTCGCGCTCGGCCAAGAGTCGACCGTAGATCGCATTTCTTTCTTGCCGGAGCCGCTCCACCACATCCGGAGGGGTCCCTCGCTCTTCCGCTAGATGCCACGCTCCGCGAGCCTGCCGAAGAAACAACTCGACGTACTGGTCTCGGGTGAGTTCCACTCCCACCCGTCCGAGCGTTTCACGAGTGGCATCGAAATAGATCTGCTCCGTGTCGACCAGAACGCCATCGTTGTCCCAGAGGATCGCCTGGGGGCCCAGGGTCATTGCGGAGGCTGGCGTCCCCCAGACTACAGGAGAAGGCCCAATCCCAATTGCGCACATGGGGCGAAACTCTTTCGATGGTGGACGGTAGGGCCATGACGATCGATGGCAACCATGTGCTCAGCGGTGGCGTATCCCATATTCGTCCGCCAACCGAAGCCGGTGTACCGCTCCGCCAGCCGCAGCATCAAGCGATCGCGCACGGTCTTCGCGATAATTCCGGCCGCGGACACACTGTAGCAGAGCGCGTCGCCATCAACCAGGGCATCGTGCGGCACACCGATTTCGGGGAACGGCAGCCCATCAACCACCACCGTGTATTCGGCCAGATCGCGGGGACGCGACCGAAGCGATCTCAAACGCCGGTCGTCGGGCCACAGAAGTCGCGCCAGGGCGCGCCGCATCGCCAGTGCGGTGGCAACCCGGATATTCATGTGATCGATTTCACGGGCGGAGGCGGCCCCGACGCCGAGGGCGAGCGCAGCACCACGGATGAGGACTGCAAGAGCGTTCCGTTTTTCCATTGGGAGCGTCTTGCTGTCGCGCACCCCTCGAATCCGGCGAGCCCCGGCCGGAAACACGACGGCCGCGGCCACCACCGGACCAGCGAGGGGACCACGGCCTGCTTCATCGACGCCAACGAGGAGCCGCTGCTCGGCCCAGGCCGCCCGCTCTCGCGAGAGGGAAGGGCCTGGGGCAACGCGGTGAGCCATGGGTCGGTTACTTGTCGCGCTTTTCTTTGATCCGGGCGCTCTTGCCGCTCAAGCGCGCCAAGTAGTACAACTTGGCGCGACGGACCTGACCGCGACGCGTCACTTCGATGGTCGCGATGGTGGGGCTGTGGAGCGGGAAGATGCGCTCGACCCCGATGCTTGCCGACACCTTGCGCACGGTGAAGTTTTCGTTGATTCCACCGCCACGCCGCCCAACGCATACACCTTCGAACGCCTGGAGACGCTCTTTATCGCCCTCACGCACCCGGACCATAACCTTCAGAGTGTCCCCCGGCGCGAACACCGGAATGTCGGTGCGCAGTCCTTCGCGATTCAATTTAGCAATACGGTCCATCGTCACACCCTCCGCGCCTTCCGGCGCTCCCGTGAAACATCAACCCATCAAGATTCTTCCAGCTCCTGGTGCGCGGTCCAAAGGTCGGGCCGGCGTTCCGCGGTCAACCGTTCCGCCTCGGCTTTTCGCCACGCCTCGATTTCGGCGTGATTGCCCGAACGCAGCACCTCGGGAACCACCCAGCCTCGATATTCGGGCGGCCGAGTGTAGCTCGGGGGGCTCAGCAGCCCATCATAAAATGAATCCGAGCTCGCCGACTCGTGATCGCCGAGGGCGCCGGGCAGCAGACGGACCACGGCGTCGATGATACAGAGCGCCGCCGGTTCACCGCCGGAGAGCACGAAATCACCGATCGACCACTCCTCCGCCCCGAGCCCGTCAACCACCCGCTGATCCACATCCTTGTAGTGACCGCACAGGATGGTGAATCGGTCGGCCAACGACAACCGCACGGCGGCGGGGTGGTCGAACCGGCGACCCCGAGCCGACATCAGGAGAACCCGGCCCGGTGGCGAAACCCGTTCGACCGCTTCCCAGAAGGGCTCCGGCTTCATCACCATGCCGGCCCCACCGCCGTAGGCATAGTCGTCAACCGTAGCGTGGCGATCGTGCGCGAAATCCCGCAGCTGCACCAGCTCGTACCCGACCAAGCCCGCGGCCGCCGCGCGACCCGGAATGCTCGTCGCCAACAAAGGGCGAAGGGCCTCCGGGAACAACGTCACGACATTGATCGTCAGCATGGTCGAGGTGTCCGGTAAACCAGATCCCTCGCTTACGCTCGGGATGACGGTCCCTATGGCCGCACGATCGCGATCCCGTTGACCGGTGCCCTGCCCCGGCTCAGATGTCCATCAGCCCATCGGGAAGAGACACCACCAAACGGCGGGCGTCTCGATCCAACTCTCTCACGAACTCCTTCCGAAACGGCACCAGGAACTCCCGCTTCGGTCCCTGGACTTCCAACGTCAGTCCGGCCGGAAAGTCCAGCACATCGGTCACGAGCCCGAGCGGGGTACCGTCCGGCGCCACCAGCGCGAACCCGCTCAACTCGTGGATGTAGACCTCATTGTCCTTCGGTGGCGCGAGGCTCTCGGTCGGCGCGCCCAGGAACATCCCGCGCCACGGGGTCACGGCCTCCCGGGACGTGTGGCCGACGAAGGTGATCAGCCATTCTCGGTGGTAGGATCGGCACCGCTCCACCACCAAGGGGCCGGCGACCTCTTCGCCGCTCAGATTCAGAACCCACACCGGCCGTCCCACCGCGAAGACGGCATCGGGATCGTCGGTGAGGGGGAAAATCGCACATTCGCCTTTGAGCCCGTGGGTTTTGCGCAGGCGCCCAACCACCAAATGGCGCGCGCGTTCCACCATCAAGTCGAAACGGCCTCGGCGATTCCCGCCTTCCGAAGCAACGCACCCACCGTCT
This sequence comes from Gemmatimonadota bacterium, assembly GCA_025358055.1. GTDB lineage: Bacteria > Gemmatimonadota > Gemmatimonadetes > Gemmatimonadales > GWC2-71-9 > JANYKV01. The sequence goes on along the minus strand of JANYKV010000069.1, from coordinate 12,725 downwards.
CACTTGGCGTCGCGCCATTGGCGAGCCAGTAACGAGCCTTGTCCGCATCGACCCGAACTTGCGGGCCTTTGGCCTTGGGATCGTAGGAACCGATCACTTCGATGAACCGGCCATCGCGCGGCGATTCCTTGTCCGCGACGACAATTCGGTACAGAGGAAGCTTTTTCCGTCCGACCCGGCGAAGACGAATCCGTGTTGCCATGTTCGTTCCTCAGTTGAGGCGCACTGCACGCGCACCTTCCGTTTTACCCAGGGAACCCGCGCCCGAATGGGAGCTTCACCCCTGGTTTTCCCGCACCTTTCATCAACTTCTGCATCTGCTTGAACTGGGTCAGCAATTGATTCACTTCTTGGATTGAGCGCCCGGAGCCTTTCGCGATCCGGAGCCGGCGCCCACCATTCAATACATCGGGATCGGCCCGCTCTCTCGGCGTCATGGCGAGCACGATGGCCTCGACATGCTTGAGCCGGTTATCGTCGAGCTTCGCGGACTTCAGCATCGCCGAATTGACCCCCGGCAACATGCCCAGCACGTTCTTGAGCGGCCCGAGCTTTTGCATTTGCCGCATCGCCGTCAAGAAATCCTGCAGGTCGAGTCCCTTCTTCGATCCCGCTTTCTTGGCCAGCTTCAGGGCCTCGGCCTCATCGATGGCGCCTTGCGCCTTCTCGACCAGGCTGAGCACGTCGCCCTGCTGGAGGATCCGTCCGGCGAGCCGCTCGGGATGGAAGGGCTCCAGCGCGTCTTGTTTTTCGCCCACACCGACGTACTTGATCGGCGCGTGAGTGACACCGTACACGGAGAGGGCCGCACCACCCCGGGCGTCGCCATCCATCTTGGTGAGGATGACTCCGGTGATGCCGAGCGCCTCGTGAAATCCGGTGGCGATCCGGACCGCGTCCTGCCCGGTCATGCCGTCCGCGACCAACAAGATCTCGTGAGGATTGACGGCCTTTTTGAGTTTCACCAACTCGGCCATCATCTCATCGTCGATCTGGAGCCGGCCCGCGGTATCGACAATGACGGTGCGAGCTCGCGCCTTCCCGGAGGCGGCCACCCCACGCTTCACGATCCCGACCACATCCGTTTCGCCAGGCTCGGTGTGAATTTCCACACCCGCCTGTTGCGCCAGCGTCGCTAACTGCTCCGCGGCTGCGGGACGATAGACGTCGGCCGCGACCAGGTACGGCGCCTTCTGCTCCAGCTTGAGCCGCTTGGCGAGCTTGCCGGCCGTCGTGGTCTTCCCCGAGCCCTGCAACCCGACGAGCAGAATGATGGTCGGGGGAAGGTTGGCGTGCGCGATCGGCGCCAGCTTTTCTCCCAACATCGCCACCAACTCGTCGTATACGATCTTGACGAGCTGTTGTCCCGGCCGGACCGATTTGATCGCGGAGAGGCCGACTGCTTTCGCTTGAACCCGCTCCAAAAATTGGCGGGTCAGATCGAAGCTGACATCAGCCTCGAGCAGGATTCGCCGGATGTCGCGAAGTCCCTCCTTGACCGCCTCTTCCGTGAGCACTCCGCGACCCGTGAGTCGCTGCAGCGTAACGGAAAGCTTGGAGGAGAGCTCTTCGAACATAAGCCTTTAAGGATAGCTGAGTTAGGGACCGGGAGCAAGCAGGAAGGGTGGGGAGCACTGACCTCCGCGCAGCCAGTGCCGTAGATTCTGATCGCCTGAATTCGACCACCTTCCGAGGGAACAACCCATTCGCCTGGCTCTCTTTAGTACCTGCATCGTCGACCAACTGAGCCCCAACGTGGGATTGGCCGTCCTACGGGTGCTCGAACGCGCCGGTCATCCGGCCGAGTTTCCGGCCGGCCAAACCTGTTGCGGCCAGCCCCTTTTCAACACGGGGCATCGCGCCGTCGCGGTAAGTCTGGCCCGCCGGACCATTCAGGTGCTGCAGCCGTACGATGCGGTCATCGTCCCGTCAGGCAGCTGCACCGCGATGATCCGGGCGCACTATGCCTCGCTATTCGACCCAGCGGACCCGGCCCGACAGGAGGCCGATGCGCTCGCCGCCAAGACCTTCGAATTCAGCGAATTCCTCGTCAAGAAGCTCGGCCTTTCGTCGGTGGCTGCCTCTTGTCCCGGCAAAGTCACCTACCATGAGGGATGCCATCTGGCGCGGGAACTCGGTATCCGCGCGGAGCCGCGTGCGCTCCTCCGCCAAGTCCACGGGGCCGAACTGGTCGAAATGGACGGGGTGGACCAGTGCTGCGGATTCGGCGGATCATTCTCGGTGAAGTACGACCGCGTGTCCACGGCCATGGGGAACTCGAAAATCGAATCGATCAAAGCCACCGGCGCCCCCACGGTCGTTTCCTGCGACCCGTCGTGCCTCCTCCACCTCGGCGGGCTGCTGCGCCGCCAGGGCGTCGCTGTGACCACCAGGCACCTGGCGGAGATTCTCGCCGCCGAGAATAAGCCGTGAAGCCCACGAGTACGCGGTTCCTTCCGGTGGCCGACGCGGCGCTGGACTCGGCCCAGCTCCAGCGCGCCCTCACGACGGCGACCGGCCGGTTCACCGCCGGACGACTCGCCGCAGGAGCCGAGTTGGCCAATTGGCAGAGCCTTCGAAACCAGGGTCGGGCGATTCGCGAGGAGGCCATCCATCGGCTCGATGAGCTACTTCTACTGCTGGAGCAGAATGTCCGGGCCCAAGGCGGGGAGGTGTTTTGGGCCCGCGACGGCGTCGAGGCCTGCACCTACATCACCGACCTTGCCCACCGGCGCGGGGTAACCCTCGCGGTCAAGAGCAAGTCGATGACCACCGAAGAAATCGCCCTGAATGATGCGCTCGATCGGGCCGGGGTAACACCAATCGAAACTGACCTGGGCGAATACATCCTGCAATTGGCCGGCGATACGCCGTCGCACTTCTTGGCCCCCGCCGTACACTGGAACCGGGACCAAGTCGCGCAGTTGTTCGTCGACAAACTGGGAATTCCTTGGACCCAGGACGTCGGCACCCTGACCCGGGCGGCTCGTGCGGCGCTTCGGCGGCGCTTTCTCGAGGCGGGAATGGGAATCACCGGCGCCAACTTCGGCGTGGCGGAGACCGGCACCATCGTCGTAGTGGAAAACGAAGGCAACGTGCGTCTCACCACATCCGCGCCGGCCATCCACGTCGCGGTCATGGGCCTTGAGAAGGTGATTCCCCGGTTCGAAGATCTCGAGGTTCTGCTCACGTTGCTGCCCCGAAGTGCGACGGGGCAGCGGATGTCGAGCTATGTCAGCCTCTTGAATGGTCGGCGCCGCCCGGGCGAACCCGATGGTCCCACGGAATTCCACTTGGTGCTCCTCGACAACGGACGCTCCCGTATTCTTGCCGACCCTGAAGGCCGAGAATCCCTCTATTGTATCCGCTGCGCGGCCTGTCTCGCCGTCTGCCCCGTGTATCGGCGAGTCGGCGGGCACGCGTACGGGTGGGTCTACCAAGGTCCGATCGGCGCGGTGTTGACGCCGCAATATCTCGGACCGGAGGCCGGAGCCCCCCTGCCCTTTGCCTCCTCCCTCTGCGGGGCCTGCCGCGACGCGTGTCCGGTAAAAATCGACCTCCCGCGCCTCCTCCTGCACCAGCGGGAACGGGTCGTGGAAGACGTGGTCAAGCGGCATAGTGGGTTCGGCGCGCTGGGTGCCAGAATCGCGGGCTGGTTTCTCCAAACACCGGCCCGGTTCGCCTTCGCCGGCGCCCTGGTTCGAACCTTCTTGCATCTGACGGGAACCGGTCGTTGGCTCCGGAATGTTCCCGGCCCCCTTCGCGGCTGGATCGCCTCACGCGACCTGCCGAAACCACCGGCCCGCCCCCTCCGCGACCTGGTGGGAAAATGACCGATTCCCGCACCGCCATTCTCGCGGACATTGCCGCGGCGCTCCGGCGGCCGAGCCCGCATCATCACCAAGCCCCGGCCCCTCCGCCCGGCCCCGGTGTACCGATCGACTGGTCCGATCCGGTAGGGGTCTTCGAGAAGCGGTTCACCGAGGTCGGAGGTCATTGGCACCATCCACCGACGAGGGCGTTGGTGCTTGACGCCGTCCTGACGATTGTCCGGCAACACGACGCCCGGGCGGTACTCGTCGCCGAGGATCGACCGGGCTTGCTCGACAGCCTACGCCTCGCGGAATCGCTCCGGCAGCAGGGCGTTCAGGTTGCGCGACGCCTCGACGATCGGAATCGTGCCGACGACTTCGAGGTCATGATCACCGGCGTGGACGCGGCGCTCGCCGAGACTGGAACCCTCGCCTTCATGATCTCACCCGGACAAGGAAGACTCGCGACCATCGTGTGCCCCGTTCATGTCGTGCTTCTCGAACGAGCGAGGGTCGTTCGCGGACTCGGTGAATTCTTAACCCTGGCCAAACCGCTCCTGGCGAGCGGAGAGGTCAGCGGCTCATTTCTCGTCACCGGTCCGAGCCGTACCGGAGACATCGAACTGACGTTGACAGTCGGGGTGCATGGGCCCGGTACGATTCACGTGGTGTTGGTGGACTGACGGGTGGGAAGGCGGGACGGCGGAGGGACGAGACGGAAGGGAGACCGAAGGAAGACGGACAGACGGACGGGGCGGACGGCGGTGTCGTAGCTGTCGTCTCGAGCCGAGCGAGGGAAAAAACCTACTGTTGGCAAATCTCCAGGACCCAATATTTGAGGACCAAAGATGCCAGAGGACACACCACTCTACAAAACGTACACCGACCTCGACCTACCAGATGCCACGTTCGAAACCCTGGTGTTCACTCGCTACCCCGAAACCGAGATGCGGCGGCGGGCCCAGGAGTTCTACGAAGAAATGCATCGGCGCCGCACCGCCAGACAATTCTCGAGCGAATCCGTGCCGAGAGAACTCATTGAATTGGCGATTCGAACGGCCGGCACCGCTCCCTCCGGGGCGCATCATCAGCCGTGGCGGTTCGTGGCAATCGACGACCCGGAACTCAAGCGAGAAATCCGAACGGCAGCGGAAGCGGAGGAGATCCAGACCTATAGCGGGCGGATGTCGGACGAGTGGCGCCGGGCCTTGGCGGTGCTCGGTACCGACCACGTCAAAGAGCACATCACGGATGCTCCGTGGGTGATCGTTCTCTTCAAAGAAAGCTACGGCCTCCGGCCGGATGGCACGAAGTACAAGAACTATTACGTGGATGAGAGCGTCGGTATCGCGGCCGGGATGTTCATCACCGCGATCCACCACATGGGTCTTTGCACGCTGACCCACACTCCCACGCCGATGAAATTTCTTGGGGAGGTTCTCCGCCGCCCGCCCAACGAACACGCGATCCTGCTGCTTCCGGTCGGGTATCCAGCTACTGGCGCGCAAGTGCCGAAGCTCTCGCGAAAGAGCGTGGCCGACATTAGCCAGTGGAATCGTCCGTAACCGCTTCGTAAGGGAAACTAGGGTGTGAGGGTGGGATCGATGAGCGACGCCACCTGGCGTGCGATCTCTCCAGGCTTGGTGACCGGCGCCCCGAGATTCGTCAGCACCACGATCGTGAGTCGCCGGTCGAGAAAACGGGCGATGTGGGTCAGAAACCCCTGCCATTCGCCGGTATGCGAAACCACCTTGCGGCCATTCTTCTCCTCGACGCCCCATCCAAATCCGTAGGGGTAGGTCGACCCGTCATTCAGCCGCACCGGCGTCCACATCTGATCGAGGCTCGAGCGCTTCAGCAAGCCCTCGCTATAGAGGGCCGCATCCCATTTGCCTAGATCCAACACATTGAAATACAGCGCACCGTCCGCAGTGGTATTGAGCGTCGGTGAGACCCAGTCCTGGTTCTTGAGTTCGCCGTTCTTGAGGATGTATCCCGCGGCCCGATTCGGGATGAGATCAGACTCGCTGATGATCCGCGTGGATGTCATGCCGAGCGGTCTGAAGATCCGCTCTTGCATCAGATCGCCGTAGAACTGCCCCGAAACCCGGCGAATGACCACGCCGAGGGTCAAGAACGCGAGGTTGCTGTAGGACCACTTTTCGCCCGGAGCAAAGAGGAGCGGAGTCCCGTACACCATTTTGAGGAGTTCGTCCTCGGTGTAGTCCTTCCGATAATCCATCGCGTCGGGATAGTCGCCCAGGCCCGAGGTGTGCGTAAGCAGGTGCCGGATGCGGAACGGTGCCCACGAGGGGGGCGCGTCCGGAAGAAATTTCGTGACCGGGTCATCCAGACCGAGCTTCCCTTCCTCGACCAGCATCATCACCGCAGTGGCGGCGAATTGCTTTCCGACCGACCCGCTTTGAAAGATCGTCTCCGGCTTCACGCGGACCTGTAACTCGAGATTGGCGAAACCGTACCCCTTCGCCATCACGATCCTCCCACTACGGAACACCCCGAGCGCCAAACCGGGAATGTGCCGGCTCGCGAGCGTCGCGTTGATATAGCGATCGACGGCGTGGCTCCACGTGGGCACCCGACTCTGAGCCACGAGCCTCAAACCCGACAGCGCGACAAACCCAAGTCCGATGGACCATGACCGCATATCGCCTCGACGAAAGCGCAAGTTCACCGCCATGGCTCGGGCCCGTACTTCTTCACCTCGGGCCAGACCCAGTCGAGCGTGTCGCCATCGTACAGCACGCCGTTTTTCATCACGAATCTTATCTTGGCGGTATTCCTGATGTCCATCAGTGGGTCAGCGTCGAGGATGACCAAATCCGCAAGCTTGCCCGTGGTGATGGAGCCAATCTGGTCCTGCAGTCCAACGAAGTACGCCCCGTCCCAGGTCGCCACTTTGAGTGCCTCGAGCGGCGTCAGAGCCTCAGCGTAGGCCCAAATCTCCCAATGCGATCCGATCCCCATCTGTTCCCCATGTTCGCCGATCGCTCCGTAACCACCTGCGTGCACCATGTCCGCCAAGCCTTCTGCGAGAATCGGAAACGACACCTCAGATTTTGGGACCATTCGTACGTTTCGGTGTTGCGTTTCGAGCGCCGGGCGGGGCATGAAGCGATTGTATTTGGGGTCGTCCAACAAGCCTTGGCGGGGGCGAAAATATTCCTTCGACCCGTTGACGTGTCCCGCGACGATACTCGTGGGCGAATACACCATCCCCGCTTTGCCAAAAAACGTTGACGCATCCTTGTACATGGGAAGGCTCGCCACCAAATGCTCCCATCCCGTCTGGCCGTCGAGGGTGAGGCCGACATCGAAGAAGAGCGGACCCCCTTCCGACGTCACGCTGATGCCGAGCTTTCGCGCCGCACTGATGATGAATTGGTGTTGGCGGCGCCCGGACTGCCGGTAGTTCTTGATCGTGATCGCGCCCCAATTTTTGCGCCGGCCCACCTCGAACAGCGCGTCCTCGAGCGCGAGAATCTTCTTGTGCTCACCCCATGCTCGGCCCGGCCATATCACGAATTCAGCGGAGCTAAACGTACGCGGACCCGTGACGAGTCCACCATCCACCATCTCTTTAAGCGAGAGCGCCGACTCGGAAATCGTGGCGGGATCGACAATCGTGGTAACTCCGTAGGCCAGGTCGAGCGCGGAGGCCGGCCTCCGCGGCGTCGCGATGCCATTCGTCTCATCGGTGTGGTGGGCATGCACATCCACGAGGCCGGGGATGATCACCTTACCGGTCGCGTCGATCACGCGGTCCGCGCCTGAAGCGTCACACTCGCCTACACAGACGATTCGCGCTCCGCGAACCACAACGGTGCCCCGGGCGATGACGCGGTCATGGTCGACCGTGATGATTTTCGCCCCAACGAACGCGATCGTCCCGTGAGGGGTCGGTCGAGGTATTCGGAGGTGAATCGGCACAACCGTGGTCGCCCGCGTATCGACGCGATAGGTCACGTATCGATTCCCCGATGCGAACTGAACCGTACGCGAATCGCGCCAGCTGTGGTACAGCCCACCCGAAGGACCGACTCGACGGCGCAGTGGATCGATCGCATTTGGATCTGATGTGACTTCCGGAATGCTGTCACGAACGGCGGGCACCGGGCGAACGAAAATGGTGCGATCCGCTTCATAGGCAACCCACTTCCCGTCCGGGGAAAGCACGGGCCGACCCATCGTCGGTTGGGCTTGGATTGGCATCCGGAGGTATTCCCGGGCCGCGGAACCGCTCTCGTCGACCGAGCGCACTCGAATGCGCTGGCTCTCAACGTCGGGCGAAGGGAAGGGGTACGACAGAAGCCCGGCCGGGGCCGGCTTCTCGCCCAGAGAGGGAAAGTAGACTCGGCCATCAGTCCCGAAGGTGGTCGATTGCAGCGTGCCCAACGATACGACCTCCACGGCATGCGCGCCGGGTGTTACCGTCAGGCGCACCGCGGCCCAGCCCGCGGGTTCGTCCCATCCATTCCAGGTCGCCGGGCGCGTCGGTCCGGGGCCGCGCGTGACGACAAGACTCCGGCCATCGGGCGCCCACACGGGATAGATATACTCACCCGAGTCGGTTGTGACACGCACCGGATGCCCGCCGTGAGCGGGGATCGTCCAGACGTGTCCGCGTTGAGTGTCGTTCCACGTGGTAAAGGCAATTGATTGTCCGTCCGGCGACCAAGCCGGCGTCAGCTGCATGGTCCCGGGCATGTCCGCGGTGAGGTGTTTGGGAACGCCGCGCGGGAGCGTCATGGTCCAGATTTGTCCGGCCGCCACAAACGCGACCATGCGGCCATCCCGTGAACCCGCGGGCCACTGGATGAACGTCGACGTGAACGTCGAGTCCTCGAGAACCATCCGCGAGCGTGGCTGTTCGGAGAGCACCCGGTGCACTCGCGCCTGAAACGGAATCACCTCCGCTGCTCCAGTCGCAACATCCACGCGGCGGATTTTGCCGCCGTACGCCAGCACGATCGATCGTCCGTCAGCCAGCCACGCAAACGTCGGCATCACCCGGTAGTAGTATTGGGCATTGGTCTGGGTCAGCTCTTTGGTGATGGGAGCCGCAAGTTGCCGCTCTTCACCGGTGTCCAGCCGTCGCACCATGAGCGCGGTCCGGGGCCCGAACTCGTGCCCCCGGTAGCTGAATGTCCTACCCGTGTCTTCCAGCGCAAACGCGATCGAGCGGCCATCCGGTGAGAGGGCCGGCGCAAGGGCGGCGGGCGGGTCCACCGAAATGTCCGCGGCATAGCCGCCTGCTTTCAACGCGTTCACGAACTCCGGCGACAGCGTGGTGCTCTCGATGGTCCGCACGTTGATGCGCGCCCCGGTCGCGATCTCGATCCGTTGGAGGCGATGGCCAGCCAATAGCATGCCGAGGCCCTCGCCGATCGAGTACGAGACATGGTAGTACAGGTATTTCCCGTCCGGCGAATATCTGGGTGACTCATAGTGCTCCAATTTGCCCTTCAACAGCGGCCGGGGCACACCGCCATCCGTCGGGAGACTCCAAATCTCCTTCACCTGGCGGTGCCAGCCTCGCCCCGGCGTGGAGAACGCCCGGACCGCCGCAATGCTCCTTCCATCAGGCGCCCAAGCCGGCTCAGTAAAGCGGGTGTTGACATCAGGGAAGACCGGCCATGGTTCGCTACCGTCCGCGTTCATGACCCATACGTTGTTTTGTCCCTGGCGGTCTGAAATGAACGCGATGCGTTTGCCATCGGCGGAAATGGCGGGGTGAAAGTTGAGCGCGCTACCGCTGTTCTCGGTGAGCGCGACAGCCCGCCCGCCGCCAATCGGGAGCCGATACACCTGACCCAGCAGGTCGAACACGAGCCAGGTTCCGTCCGGTGCCAGACTCACGGACATGTCGGTGCCTTCGTCGGTGGTGAACTCCACCACCCGTGTCCTCCCCTGAGGCGGCATCAGCGTCACGGAGGGGTGAATCGCCTGCGCCGTAACAGGCACCGGACCCGCTCCCCCTACCGCCACCGCCATCCAGACCAGCGCGACGCACGTTTTCATCGCGGGGCTCCACCGAAGGAACCGTGACATCACTCCGGGGTTCACCGGCTCCATCCCCCGGCCTTACGCCCCCGGAGGCCCGCGGTCGAGAGTGTAGCTGACGGCCGTCCGATGAGGAAGCACCCAAAGCAGAGCGCAGGTACGAGGTGACCGAGGGACGCCCCAAAATATTGCCAGAACGGCGCCTGCGCCCCCGGGAAGTTCGAAGAGAGAAGCAAGGTGAGCATGTACACCAACCCGAAGCCACTGGCCACTCGCACCCAGATCCCGAGTACGAGCGATAGGCCAATCGCCAACTCCCCGTACGCGACCAAGAAAGCGATTGGCGTAGCGTGGGGAAGGACGAATTGCTGCAAGACGGGCCGCATAAAGGGATAGACCCCGCCGCCGAGGAACTGATTGATCCAGGATTGGAAGCCGCCGCCGAGGGTAAAGGCCGAGCCGAACACTTTGTATTGTCCAAAGACGACAAACAGGAGGCCGACGCTAATTCGGAGCCAGCCCACCGCGAGATTGTTTGCTTCGGTCTCTTTCGTGTCGGTCATACGCACCTCCCGTCCGTGGGGGGTAAGGCACTCAGGCGAAGCGGCGCGTTAGCTTCACCAAGCGAATGACGCGCGAAACGCCGGTCCCGTTTCGTCCGACTATGGTGACTAGTATCGGAGAATAATACGAATCGGGTGCCACGGCTCGGTCAAAGGAAAGGCTGCCTTGTCGTAGTAAGGAGGTCCTTTTCGCTCGTTGTTATTCGAGACCCCCGCACCCTCTTTCGGCTTGGGAAACGGGAACCATCGAAAATCGAGCTTGCCGTTCTGATTCTTGTCGTGAAACACCTGTACGGCATAAGACGGACCCAACGGCACATGGTCGAACGTCACCGAGACGGAATCAGCGTTCGCGGGGACAACTTGTTTCACGACCGCGGAGTCCAGCTTGAGCCAACCACCCTTCCCGCGATAGAGCCCCAGTACGAGCACTCCGCCTTGATCCACGCGAACCCCGGCCACGGTTACCTGAATCGTTCCGAACGAATCGGCGGGGACTTGACCGGACGCGGGGATCGTCAGCCCAAGCGCAGACAATGCAAGCACAGACCAGTGCACCGAAATGCGCGTCACTTTCATTGAGGCTCCGCGATCAACACATGGCTCGGGAGATCCTTCGCTTTGCTCCGCCTAGGGCGTTGGCCGCTGCTTGATCCAGGCTTCGATCTCCGCAATTTCTCGCGGTGCTCGCGTGATCCACTCCAACCCGTGCTCGGTGACGATGTAGTCGTCCTCGATCCGCACGCCCGTGTCGCGATACCGCGCGACCACGGAACGAGCCTTCGCGATGAAGGCCCGATTCTTCGGAGTGTCGGGGAGAATGTCCAGCAGCTTGGGTGTGATGTAGATCCCCGGTTCGATCGTGAACGCATCGCCGGGCTTGAAGGTGCCATCGCCGTAGTAGGCCTGGGCCGGATCGTGCACCGCGAGCCCCAGTCCGTGGCTGATGCCGTGGATGGTGAAGAGCGACGCCTGTTGACACGCGCGCGGATTCCGCTGGCAGTCCGCGGGCCACGGCGGGTCAAAGGTGGCTGTCGGTGATTCGGTGAGACCCAAGGCGGCGAGCCCGCGCGCGCGTACGTCGATAGAGGAATCCTGCGCGGCCTGAATGGACTTGCCGGGACCCGAGTTCCGTTCCGCCGCCGCCTGGGCATCGCGCACGAGCTGATAGACCGCCCGCTGTTCCGTGGTGTAGGTTCCGCTGACGGGAATGGTCCGCGTCACATCCGCCGTATACCCCTGATACTCCGCCGCGGCGTCCACCACCACCACCTCTCCGGCCAGCAACTCCCGGCGGTCCTTCATATAGTGCAGCTGGGTTCCATTGGGCCCGGTTCCGATAATAGAGCCATAGGCGGGACGCTCCGCGCCCTTCCGCCGTAAGGTGTATTCGATGATGGCCTGAAGGTCGTACTCGTGCATTCCGGGTGCGATGCTCTGCATGAGGGCCCGGTGACCCTCCACGCTGATCTCCGCCGCTTGCTTGATCAGCGCCAGCTCGGCTGGGCTCTTTCGCGCCCGAAGCTGGCTCACAATCGGGTGGCCATCCCGGACCACGAGCGCCGGGTACTTGGCCGCCAACGCCTTCATGGTTTGACTGCCCCGGGTGACCGAATCGGCTGCCGCGAAGTCGGCATCCTCGAAGTCGCGAAGGGTGTAGAACGGGAGTCCAATGCGCGCCAACGAATCCAGGGCCGGGGCCAGCGCGGCGCTCGACAGCGAAACCACGCCGAGATCTCGGACCAGCGTCGCCGAATCGGGTTCCTCACCGTAGTACATGGCGCGGCGAGGTGTGCTGCGTGTCACGTAAAGGGTCGAAACCGGCCGCTTGCCACGCACCACCATGATGAGCGTGGCGTCGGCAAATTCGTAACCCGTCAGATACCGGAATGCAGGCAGTTGGTAGAACGGCCCAAAATCGGTGACCGGAGTGCGACCTCCGAATGCGACGACCACCCCGCTATCGATTCGAGCGGCGAGCGAGTCTCGTCGAGCGCCATATTCGGCCAACGGGATCTGGGCCGAGAGGGCGGAAGCGACCACAGAGAGGAGCAGGAGTACCGTAGGCGACCGCCGATTCCAGACCTGACTCGTGACTATCATCCCGATCCTCTCCAAAGAAATCCGTTGCCCAACCACCCCTCCCACCCCGCCGCCTTTGCCGGATCCGAGGGAATTCCCCAGCGGCGCTATGAACGTACGGACCGCGGGACGGACCGCAAGGCAGGGGTGCCGGTGGGCAAGAGACGTCGCCGCAAGTAGTCGTTGACTAGTCTGTTGACATCTATTAATTGATCGATTAATTATTCCGAGTGCACCACCAACACAA